>NZ_VPEU01000089.1:0-4319 GCF_013416975.1 Acinetobacter sp. YH18001
AGTACCAGCGTACGGCCCACAGAATGATGTCACGCTGAAAATGCCGGCCTTTGAATGGGTTCATGTGCAGCTCCATCAGCAAAAGGGGATGATAAGTTTATCACCACCGACTATTTGCAACAGTGCCAAGCGCGGTGTCCGGAATTTCAGGTTTGTGTCTCTACAAAGACTAACTATCAGAAAAACTCATCGAGCATCAAATGAAACTGCAATTTATTCATATCAGGATTATCAATACCATATTTTTGAAAAAGCCGTTTCTGTAATGAAGGAGAAAACTCACCGAGGCAGTTCCATAGGATGGCAAGATCCTGGTATCGGTCTGCGATTCCGACTCGTCCAACATCAATACAACCTATTAATTTCCCCTCGTCAAAAATAAGGTTATCAAGTGAGAAATCACCATGAGTGACGACTGAATCCGGTGAGAATGGCAAAAGCTTATGCATTTCTTTCCAGACTTGTTCAACAGGCCAGCCATTACGCTCGTCATCAAAATCACTAGCATCAACCAAACCGTTATTCATTCGTGATTGCGCCTGAGCGAGACGAAATACGCGATCGCTGTTAAAAGGACAATTACAAACAGGAATCGAATGCAACCGGCGCAGGAACACTGCCAGCGCATCAACAATATTTTCACCTGAATCAGGATATTCTTCTAATACCTGGAATGCTGTTTTCCCGGGGATCGCAGTGGTGAGTAACCATGCATCATCAGGAGTACGGATAAAATGCTTGATGGTCGGAAGAGGCATAAATGCCGTCAGCCAGTTTAGTCTGACCATCTCATCTGTAACATCATTGGCAACGCTACCTTTGCCATGTTTCAGAAACAACTCTGGCGCATTGGGCTTCCCATACAATCGATAGATTGTCGCACCTGATTGCCCGACATTATCGCGAGCCCATCTATACCCATATAAATCAGCATCCAGGTTGGAATTTAATCGCGGCCTCGAGCAAGACGTTTCCCGTTGAATATGGCTCATAACACCCCTTGTATTACTGTTTATGTAAGCAGACAGTTTTATTGTTCATGATGATATATTTTTATCGGCACTGTTGCAAATAGTCGGTGGTGATAAACTTATCATCCCCTTTTGCTGATGGAGCTGCACATGAACCCATTCAAAGGCCGGCATTTTCAGCGTGACATCATTCTGTGGGCCGTACGCTGGTACTGCAAATACGGCACTGTTGCAAAGTTAGCGATGAGGCAGCCTTTTGTCTTATTCAAAGGCCTTACATTTCAAAAACTCTGCTTACCAGGCGCATTTCGCCCAGGGGATCACCATAATAAAATGCTGAGGCCTGGCCTTTGCGTAGTGCACGCATCACCTCAATACCTTTGATGGTGGCGTAAGCCGTCTTCATGGATTTAAATCCCAGCGTGGCGTTGATTATCCGTTTCAGTTTGCCATGATCGCATTCAATCACGTTGTTCCGGTACTTAATCTGTCGGTGTTCAACGTCAGACGGGCACCGGCCTTCGCGTTTGAGCAGAGCAAGCGCGCGACCATAGGCGGGCGCTTTATCCGTGTTGATGAATCGTGGGATCTGCCACTTCTTCACGTTGTTGAGGATTTTACCCAGAAACCGGTATGCAGCTTTGCTGTTACGACGGGAGGAGAGATAAAAATCGACAGTGCGGCCCCGGCTGTCGACGGCCCGGTACAGATACGCCCAGCGGCCATTGACCTTCACGTAGGTTTCATCCATGTGCCACGGGCAAAGATCGGAAGGGTTACGCCAGTACCAGCGCAGCCGTTTTTCCATTTCAGGCGCATAACGCTGAACCCAGCGGTAAATCGTGGAGTGATCGACATTCACTCCGCGTTCAGCCAGCATCTCCTGCAGCTCACGGTAACTGATGCCGTATTTGCAGTACCAGCGTACGGCCCACAGAATGATGTCACGCTGAAAATGCCGGCCTTTGAATGGGTTCATGTGCAGCTCCATCAGCAAAAGGGGATGATAAGTTTATCACCACCGACTATTTGCAACAGTGCCCGAAAATCTGCTTCTCTGTGAGAGTACGGGTTCGAGTCCCGTCGTCCGCACCACAAAGCCAAACATCCCTGCGATGATCGACCTCTGGGCGTTTGGTCGTGAGCCCGCCACCCTCGCGCTACGCTTTGCGCAGGCGTCGAAGGCGATCAGGTGCGCCCATCGATTCCGTCGAGCACCATCGCTGCGAGTTCATCGCTGGTGTGTGCACCACTATCGAGAACACGGGTTGTGCATGGAAGCCGTTCCCTTGCGGCCAAGCATCGGGCGACATTCGCTAATCGCCACTCTCGAATCTCCGCATTTCGATTCGGGTCAGGATGCATGGTCTGGTTCGCGATCCGGTGACGCAATAGGTCCTCGTTGAGCGTCAGAAAGATGTGCAGCAGCTGATCGTCGATCCGCCTTACCCCGTCGAGTATCTCAGTCAGATAGTCCGGGTGCACGAGCGTCATTGGGATGATGATGTCCTGCGAGTAATTCCTTCGAATCTCCCTGACCGCCGCGATCGTAAGTCCCCTCCACAAGGGGAGATCCTGATAGTCTCCGCTCGCTGGCATGGGGACCGTTTCTTTCACCACGAACCCGATTTCCTCGGGGTCAAAGATCAGCGATTTGGAACGCCGATCGCGCAGCCGCTTAGCGAGCGTCGTCTTTCCGGCGCCGAAAGGTCCGTTGATCCAGATTATCATTGTCGACGGCCTCTAACCTGAAGGCTCGCAAGAGCGCTCGACGGCCTCGTGCGGAGGCACGATCGGAGTGGTTCCGAAATGCTTCTCAAGATAGGTGACGCCGAACGTCACGATGTCCTGCGCGTCGAACAGGTAGCACTGAGCAAAGCCCACGACACCTTCTCGATGGCGACCGAGCTTCACGTAAGCATTTGCTATAGTTTCAACCGCATCCGGCTTTCCTTCGATAGCAAAGCAATCGAGAATGCCGTTTGAATCGTAATCCGATGCCGTTTTCCAGGCGACTTCACCGTCTCTTCCAAGCATCGGCATCTCATACGTCACCCACCGTTTGTTGGGGATATCGGCAACCGCCTCGGCGTAGTGCAATGCGGTAACGGAGTTTAGCGGCGCACCCAACAGCAGGGCCTTCCCGCCAAGGCGAACGAACCGCTCGACGGGCGATCCTTCCCCCAAGGCGTGACCGAGTTCGTGAGGCTCCGTCAGCGTTTCAGCCAGCGGACCAACCGCGACCATCGATGCATCGGGGTGCGCGCTGCGCCGCGCGCCGGGGGCTTGAACCAGAAATTGATTCAGCAGGCCGAACCCACGGTAAGTCCCGGCTGTTGCGGGATCGAACGGCAGCCAGGTACGGCGGGCTTCGTCATCCAGCCGAGCGCCATTCAGAGTCTCCTCGTAGGGTGATCGGTCCCACGACGCGTATCCCATCACAGTGCCAGTCGGCCCAACCGCGGAGCGTAACGCGGCAACGACCGTCTCCGCTCCTCCTTCGACCGGACCAATCGCTTTAAGTGAGGCATGCACCATCAAGAGGTCACCGGTTTGGACTCCGAGTTTTTGAAGCGCCTCCGTTATTGCCTTCCGCGTATGCATCGCGATATCTCCTCTAAACTGCAAAACACTATACCTATCGAGATATCACTCTACTATACCTATCGAGATATAGAGGTGGTCCCACTTGTTTGAACAACTAAAAGCGTATTTATAAGTGATATTCCGCTCTAGTTAAGCCACCTTGTTTTGTTGGGGTAGCTGATCATAGTAAAACTCATTTGGTGTCATTTTGTCTAGACTCGAATGAGGTCGTTTCAAATTATAAAACTCAAAATATGCACTTAATTGCTTTTTCGCATCTGTGACACTGCTATAAGCTTTGAGATACACCTCTTCATATTTAACGCTCCGCCATAATCGTTCAACCATCACATTATCTACCCATCGACCTTTACCATCCATACTGATTTGAATGCCATTTGATTTCAATACATCAATAAATGCATCACTGGTAAACTGGCTGCCTTGGTCTGTATTAAATATTTCAGGTCGACCATATTTTTCAATCGCTTCATTTAAAGCCGAAATACAAAAATCCACCTCCATACTAATCGATACCCTATGCGCAAGTACCTTGCGGCTATGCCAATCAATCACAGCACATAAATAAACAAAGCCTTTTGCCATAGGGATATACGTTATATCCGTAGACCACACGGCACTGTTGCAAATAACCACGAATGGTAAGCTGAAGACTGTTTTAGCTAAAGGTGCAGCATATGAATCCTTTCCATGGTCGGCATTTTCAGGGCGAAATCATTCTTTGGGCTGTGCGCTGGTATT
>NZ_VPEU01000090.1:0-3850 GCF_013416975.1 Acinetobacter sp. YH18001
GCAATAATCAATTCTTCAGATACTTTTGCAGTATTAAAAGTGTTGATTGAAATTGAAGTAGGTTCAGCAACACCAATCGCATAAGACACCTGGATTTCACACTTGTCTGCATTAAGCGGCTTACTTAAACCGTATGCTTGATAAATCTGTGTAGATGAAATTGTTCCACCTGTTTCAAAGCTAAAGTTTTCAACTTCGTAAGCACCTCCAAGGAAGAAATTTTTCACTGTTACTTTATTTGTATCACTACCGTTCACCTTCAAGATAAGGTCGTTCCCTGATTTTGTCAGGTAATTTCCAACTTGGCTAAAGGTAATACCATTTTTAAATACTACTTGATCACGACCGGATTGTTCAGTAATTGTCAAATGGCCTGTGGTGTAATCGTAAACAGTATTACCTGTTACATCCACAGTATTAGATGGAGTTGGGTTCTGTGTCGTATTTGGCATCGTAATCCCAAATGCACCGAAAATTTCTTCAGCACTGATTTCCCCACCAGTTTCAAATTTGAACTTCTCTACAAGATACTGGCCCGCTAAGAAGAAATTCTTCACTGTCACGGCATTAACGCTACTGCCGTTAACTTTCAGAATCAAATCATTACCAGACTTGGTCAAATAATTACCGACTTGACTAAACGTAATACCATTTTTAAAGAGGACTGTATCATTCCCGCCCTGCTCATTAATAGTTAATGCGCCAGATGTATAATTATACGTTGTATCTATATTGGTATCAGTTCCAGGAGTCGTTGGTTCGCTACCTGAACTACCTGGCATAGTGAGACTGAATGCAGTGAAAATCTGTTCTGCTGTGAGTTTTTGCCCTGTTGAAGTTTGAAATGTTTCAACCAGATAATCACCAGCCAAGAAGAAATTCTTCACAGTCACTTTATTGGTACTACTGCCGTTCACCTTAATAATCAAATCATTACCTGATTTGGTCAGATATGAACTGATTTGGCTATAGGTAATACCACTCGCAAATACAACTTTATCATTCCCAGATTGTTCGGTAATCGTCATTGAACCGCTGGTGTAGTTATAGGTCGTATCACCAGCGATCTCAGTTCCACTTGGAGGCGTTGGCTCACTGCTTGATCCACTAGGCATTGTAATACCAAAGGCATTGAAAATTTGTTCTGCTGTGAGTTTTTGCCCTGTTGAAGTTTGGAATGTTTCAACAAGATAATCGCCAGCCAAAAAGAAATTTTTCACTGTTACTTTATTGGTATTACTACCCTTAATCTTAATAATTAAGTCGTTACCTGATTTGTTCAGATACGAACTGAACTGGCTAAAAGTAATACTACTCGCAAATACTACCTTATCAATGCCAGACTGCTCTGTAATGGTCATTGAACCACTGGTGTAGTTGTAGGTCGTATCTCCCGCAACATTTGAACCAGAATCCGTTCCTCCTCCAGTTGTACCGTTAATTTTAGATGCAATCTGTGCTGCGGTAATCGTATATCCACCATTTGGTTGTACAGCAGAAATCGCTTTCCCCCCCCCCAAGAAATGATCTTTTACACGTATTGACTGGTTTGCATTATTATCAATAACGATAAGTAGGTCATTATTTTCTTTAGTGAATTTTATACGATCTTCAGTGATTCCTTGATCCATCAGCCAGATAACATCTGTACCGCCACCGGTCTGGTCAATCACATCAGTACCATCCGTCAAGAAATAGTAGTACTTATCATCACCCGCACCACCATCCAAGACATCATTTCCAGATCCACCAATTAATGTATCGTTCCCAATTCCACCATACAGTGAGTCATTACCAGCACCGCCATCAAGGTAATCATTGCCAGCACCCCCTTCTAGAAGGTCATTTCCATCCTGTGCCCAAATTGTATCGTTGCCATCGAAACCTTGGATCAAATCATTTCCAGATGTGCCATAAATTGTTTCTGTACTATTGGTGCCCTCAAGAACAGTATCATATAGTCCACCATAGGCTTGGGCTTTGATAATTCCATCTATATCTTTCGCGGTAATGGTATAACCACCATTTGGTTGTATAGCAGAAATTGCTTTTTCACCCCCTAAGAAATGATCTACTACACGAATAGACTGATGAGCATTTTGATCAATCATAATAATTAGATCATTGCCTTCTTTAGAGAAACTAATTCGATTAGCAGTAATTCCGTGGTCCATCAACCAAATTACATCATTCCCTCCACCAGTTTGGTCAATTACGTCAGCACCATCAGTTAAGTAGTAGTAATATCTATCATCTCCAGCACCTCCGTTAAGAATATCAGTGCCAGCGCCACCTATTAAAATATCGTTACCTGCACCACCATACAGGACATCATTGCCACTCTCTCCCCATAGCGTATCATTGCCATCTCCACCATAAATTACATCATTTCCATTTGCTGCATAGACGGTGTCATCACCTTGTCCCATTTCGAAGACTTCATGTGTATTACGGTAGCCCCAAACCATATCATTAGATGAAGTGCCGTGATAAGTGACATGATTTTCAATATAGCTATTGTTCCAAATGGTTGAATCTGCAAATTGGATTTCATTAATCTTATAATGACCACCATCAAAATAATTCTTGATTATGACTTGGTCAGTATTATTAGAATGATTCACAATCAGGTCTGTACCGTAACGATGTAGACTGATATCGGAAGCTTCAATACCTTCTCCAAAACGGAGAATATCAAAAGAAGTAGCAACATTACTATAGTTTTGCCCTTGTGCACGCTCAATAATAATGTCTTGACCATCACCTAGATTAAATAGGTAAACTTCATCACCAAATGAGCCATGAATAATGTCATTTCCTTTGCCACCCTGAACATATACAGCACGCTGAGATTCAGTTAATTCCTCATCTACAATACGCTGATAACCATCTTCATTTTGTATAAATTGATCACGATTATCGCTGTTTACAAACTCTCTCCGGTTAACATCGACAACTAGAATGTCATCTCCATTACCTCCAGATAAAGATCCGAGTTCATCATAGCCAAGACTTGTCAATGTCAGATGATCTTGACCATCCCCACCATATAAATGTCCTTGACCAGTAATTATATCGTTCCCATCCTGACCTTCGAGAACCCCTTGTCCAGTTAATGTGTCATTACCAGCACCACCAAGCAAATGGCCAGAACCTTGAATTTCATCATCTCCAGCACCGCCATCTAAATATCCGGATGCATAGATTTTGTCATTGCCATTTCCACCATAGACAAAATATTGGGTCTCTGGATTTTCTAAGTAATTCGTACTGCCATAAATGATGTCATTTCCATCCCCAGCATGAATTACATCACGATCCGTTGTTCCTTCAATAATGTCATCATTGTTCGTGCCTTTAACAGCTTGAATATCAAAATCTGACTCATTCCATACTAATGAAGATTGTCCTTCAAACTTAATAAAGTTGATTGGTTTATTAGAGGAATAGCCAAATTGAGACTGAATCGTAAGTTGATCTCCAGATACACGATGTGTAATCACCATGTCTTGACCAACTTTTCTAATAACGATGTCTTCTGGATTGATATTGATAAATGCTACTGTATCTGCGTCATTTTGATTCTTATATTCGTATTGGATAACATCTTGTCCCCAACCTAATTCAAACTGATAAATATCATTACCAGTACTACCTACTAGAACATCATTTCCTGATCCGCCAATAAGTATGTCATTTCCAGCACCGCCATCAAGGTAATCATTACCAGCACCACCAATTAAGGTGTCATTGCCCTCAGCTCCTTCCAGACGATCATCTCCTGAACCACCATCCAGAACATCACTCCCAGAACCACCATATAGTTGGTCATTATCTAAGCCGCCTTCTA
>NZ_VPEU01000091.1:0-3803 GCF_013416975.1 Acinetobacter sp. YH18001
TGAGGGATTTACTGGAAAACCATGAAACATCCATAGTACACCATATAAAATTAGTATTACTAAAGTTACCGAAAAGATGATTCCTAATACCTTCACTTTTAAGTCTTCCTAAAATTAACATAATACAGCTTATACGAAATGCGTTATAATTATCTATAGAAATCAATGCTGTAGTTTCTAGTTGATAGCCCATCTTTGCCAAGGTGGGCTTTTTTTATGATTTTTCACGTTCCACGCTCAATAAGTGAGCAATGTTTCACGGTTTTGATTAGATATTTTAATCAGTGCAATAAGAACCGAGCGAGTGTCTACGAGCGATTGAGCATTATAAAAATTTTGCCCCTGCCTTTTCTCTGATTACAAGCTCCCTTTCGATTTTAAAAGGTAGGTACAGAGCATCCCGAATGGGTGCGAACTTTGGAGCTTTTGCTTTTCAAAAAGTATGAGCGAAGCGAATACATTACTAATGCTTTTGCTTTTAGATTTCACAAACATGATTAACTAAAAACTGCCCCGCGAAGCGAGGAACGAGCTTCAATAGAGTACGAGCTTTAGCGAGTACATAGGGCAGTTTTTAGCACTCCCCTCTTTTTAATAATTTTATAATTTTATAATTTTAGACCACTTATTCATATTAATAATCAATGACTTATATTGCTATATCTATACGTTTATGCAGTCTTATCTATACGTTTATGCAGTCTTATCTATACGTTTATGCAGTCTTATCTATACGTTTATGCAGTATTGCTATACATATTTAATCAATGTAATATAATTACAACTAAAAAGAATGTATGTATAAAAAATGGCAAATGATTTAGTTATTAAAAATAATGCGTTAATTGATGCAAGTTATACCTTGAGTCTAGTAGAGCAACGTTTAATAGGGTTAGCTTTAGTGAAAGCCAATAATCAGCATCAGGAAATCACCAGTGATACAGTTCTTACCATACATGCAGGGGAATATGCTGAACAATTCAAGGTTGATAGTTCAGTGGCTTATCGAGCATTAAAAGAAGCATCAGAACGGTTGTTTTTACGCTATTTCTCATACACCTTATATGGCTTGGAGTTTGGTAAGGAATACACCCTTAAACGTCCCAAAAAGCTAAGAGATTGCGATATACCAACCGTTATGAAATCACGATGGGTACAAAAGATCGGTTATACAGAATCAGAGGGGTTATTACACTTCCAACTTACCAGTGATGTTGTCCTATTGGTTGCTAATTCAAAAGAATATTTCACAAGCTATTACTTATCACAAACTACAGACTTTACCAGTACCTACGCTACTCGATTGTTTGAACTCCTCATGAAATGGAAAAATGTAGGACATATTCCATTTATTGAAATAGAACAATTACGAGGGCAATTAGGTGTAGAACCTAAGCAATATAAAATAATTTCTAACTTTAAGTTGCGAGTCCTAGATGTGGCTGTGGAGCAAGTGAATCAACATTCAGACTATACGATTAAATACGAGCAACATAAGCAAGGGCGGACAATTACAGGTTTTTCATTCAAATTTAAGCCTAAAGTAGATAAAATCTCAAAAAAAATAATATCCAAGCAAAATCGTAATAGCCCCGATTTTTTTATAAAATTGAGCGATCCACAACGCCACCTATTTGCCAATAAAATGTCTGAAATGCCCGAAATGAGCAAATACTCACAAGGTACGGAAAGCTTTCAGCAATTTGCTATTCGTATCGCTGACATGCTTTTAGAGCCTGAAAAGTTCAGAGAGCTTTATCCATGTTTAGAAAAAGCAGGGTTTCAAGCATGATGAAATTAACCAACCTATTAGAAGAATTTCACGGTACACAAGCTGAATACCTCGACATCATAAATTATGAAATTGCGAGGGAAAATATATGCGGTTATATCTTCCTATTATCCCGAATATCCCAAAATGCCGAACCAACCGAAAGAATGCAGCTGGAAAGCAAAATAGAGGACTTAATTTACTATCGGGATAATTTGCAGATCGAAGATAAAGAAAATATCCAAAAGGTCTTAAATGAGCTAATTCCAGAGTATAAAGCCGAACAAGAACAACAGAGAGCTAAGAAAAATTAGGCTTTCTTCTTAGCTTTACTTTTTTGCTTTGGCTTAACAATAAATTGCTCTCCCAAGGCCTTTCCTTGTTTAAAAGTGACGATTTCCTTAGCTTCAATTTTAAGTTTTTCGCCAGTTTTAGGATTATGCCCCATTCTTTCGGCACGCTGTTTTACTTCAAAAGTCCCAAAATCAACTAATCGGACATTTTTATCTTCAACTAGGGCTTCTGTAATGACTTCAAGAACAGAATTAAGCACAACTCTTGCTTCGTCTTGATTAATATTTAATTTAGGCGCTAATTTGGCAATTAAATCCGCTTTATTCATAATTAATTTTCCTCAATATTTGGTAAGTCAAAAAGCTGTCTATCTCTATTTTCAGTTAAATATTCATTAAGTTCCGTGAGTATTTTTTCTTTGTTAGCTTCATTACTTTGCATCTTTTTAATTAAATAAGAACCGAGCAAAATTTTACGCCGAGTATCATCCTTTCTTTCCTGCTCCTTTTTCTTGGTTTTTTCTCTTGCTTCGATAGCCTGTTTTTGAGCTTTTAACTGTTTCAGCTTCTCTAACTGGGCTTCAATTTTCTTTTCGATATTTTCAGCAGATTTTGTCATAACGGTTAAATTCGGGATATAGAAAACTACTCAAGCATAAGACCCTATGAATTGAAATTCAAGCGGGTAATATGCTATCGTGTTTTTCATGAAATGCGCACTTACGACTTGGATTTCATCCAAGTCAAAGTTTGCGTAAGGGGATACCCCTTAACCCCAAAAAACTGCTACGCAATTTTTTAAAAGCAAAAGCATCTCAAGGCGACTGCATGGCAATCTATCATTGTTCAACTAAAACGGTGAACCGAAGTTCAGGACGAACTGCGGTTGCATCAAGTGCCTATCGTGCAGGTGAAAAACTAGAAGATGAACGCACAGGGCTGACCCATGACTTTACGAGAAAAGACGGTGTCGCCCATTCTGAAATTATCTCTAATTTAGATATTGAAATTGACCGTGGCGAACTTTGGAACTTGGCAGAAAAAACCGAGAACCGTAAAGATGCCCGAACCGCTAGAGAATGGGTGATTGCCCTGCCTGATGAATTAGACGCTGATCAACGTAAGGACTTGGCAAAAGACTTTGCCAGGTCCTTAGTCGATCGCTATGACGTGATCGCAGATTTAGCTATCCATGAACCCAGCAAAGGCGGTAACGATAAGAACCATCACGCCCATATCATGCTTACTACCCGAAAAGCAGAATTAGATACAGACAAGAAACTTACCCTAACCACCAAAACCGATATCGAACTCAGCAATGCCAAACGAAAAAGCCTTGGTATGGGGACAACCCAAGAAGATATTAAGCAAATTCGAGAAACATGGGCAGACTTAGCCAACAAAGCATTGGAACGTGCAGGCTACCGAGAAAAAATAGACCACCGCAGCTATGCCGATCAGAATAACGGACTACAAGCCACCATCCATGAAGGCACTAAAATCACCCAATTACGCAGACAAGGCATAGACACTGAAATCAGCCGTTTTAATGACAATGTGAAACAGCAGAACGCCCAACAGCTTGACCAACAGAAACAGCAGAAAGAGAGCATTTTACAGCGTGGTTTAAACCGTGTCGATCAAGGTTTTGATCAATGGCAGAAGAACCAAGAAACCAAACGTCTAGAACTGGAACGCCAAGCGGAAATGAAACGACAGCAAGAATTAGATAAACAACG
>NZ_VPEU01000092.1:0-3738 GCF_013416975.1 Acinetobacter sp. YH18001
TGGAAAACGGCGAGATGATAGAAAGTTTGGTTTATGCCTTAAAAGATTAGACCGGTATTTGTCATGCAGTGAATTTTAAATTTTTATCAGGTCACAGCTTGTTAAAGATAATCCTGTTTTAAATTTGGATGCTGAAACCTATGAAATAATTTGGAATATGGACAAAGATAGCCCGAAATACATAACATCTTTGGCAAAAACCTTATTTGAAATCCATAGTATTCCTGAAAAAGAAGTTCGGGAAAATGATTTGAAAATTATGAAACCTTCAGATTTAAGACCTGAAATAGCAAACAATTTGCAGTTAGTAAAATCTGAAATTGGTATAAGTGAGCAATTGGAAACCCGCTACAGAAAATGGTTGGATAATGATGTTCTATGGGCAGATTTCACCCAATTTATACATGGCGATTTATATGCTGGGCATGTACTAGCTTCAAAGGATGGAGCTGTTTCAGGCGTTATTGATTGGTCAACAGCCCATATAGATGACCCAGCGATTGATTTTGCTGGGCATGTAACTTTGTTTGGAGAAGAAAGCCTCAAAACTCTAATCATCGAGTATGAAAAACTAGGGGGTAAAGTTTGGAATAAACTATATGAACAGACTTTAGAAAGAGCAGCGGCCTCTCCTTTGATGTATGGTTTATTTGCCTTAGAAACTCAAAATGAAAGCCTTATCGTTGGAGCAAAAGCTCAGTTGGGAGTTATATAATTTAAAAATATGATTGCTGAGAACTGCCTTGTTTTGAAACTTGGTTGGCTTTAATTAGTTTTTAGTATTCTTTATAGAAAATGCCTCGATCAAGGGGCATTTCTAACAATCATTTAACATAAAATTTCTTATGCGAAATTACATACCAACTTTAACCACATTGTGGACAGGTTGGATTTTAGAGATAAGAAAAACTTCTAGGGCATTTGCTAAATAAGCCGTATCACGCTCAAAGCCTATTGTAATGATGGATCCAGCATCTTTCAGTCTTGGATCTATCGCAATATATTCAGTTTTATCTTCATTCCATCGGCAATATTTCATTACCCTGGCGCTTAAGCCATTACCACGATAACGGCCAGCACCTCTAGAAGTCCCAACACCGATATAAGTCACTAAATCCCCTTTGACAAACGCATATACACCTTGTTTATCGTAATTAGGAATTTTTCCAAAATTAAAATGTACTGGTGACCATTCAGGAGGCTTTCCTAATAGGTCTACATTCCAGTGATGTTCGAAGAATAATTCTGTATTACGTATTAACTTATTAAGTGTTGGATCTTCCACTACTTATCCCTCAAAATTTATAAATTAAAAAGCTTTCGGTCACGCTCATCTGTTAAATACTTATCCATCTGAGCAATTAATTTAGCTCTGGCTTGTTCATCATCTTCAGTGATCTTTAGCATACAGGATCCAATTAAAATTTTGCGTCTGGTATCATCCTTTCGAGCTTGTTCTTTCTCTTTAGCACGTTCTCTTGCCAGTGCTGCCTGTCTTTGAGCCTTTAACTGCTTTAGCTTTTCTTCCTGTGCTTTGATTTTGCTGTCTAGTGTTTCAGTAACGCTCATTAATCCAATACCATCATCCTGGGAAACCATCCCTAACATAAGCGCACTTGAATATGCATTCAAGGTGCTATATGTATAGTAATGTTTTCCTCGAAGAGCGCACTTATGCAAACTTCGTTTGCAAGTACGATTGGGGTCTCCCCAATACCCCGACAACCGTATCCACGGTTGTACTTCACTACGTGAAAATTTAAAAGCGAAAATAGGCATGGCGATTTACCACTTTTCAGTCAAAACCGTAGCACGATCAGCAGGGCGTTCCGCTACTGCTGCGATTGCCTATCGGGCAGGTGAAAAGATCTATTGTGAACGTGAGGGCCGAGAACATGATTACAGCCGAAAAACAGGTGTGGAATATAAAGAAATTTATTTACCCGAAGGCGCACCAGAACATTTAAAAAACCGGGAAAGACTCTGGAACGAAGTTGAACAACGGGAAACCCGAAAAAACTCGACAGTTGCCCGAGAATTTGAAATCGCTTTTCCAAGTGAATTAAATCAGGAACAACGCCTGGCCATGCTCGAAGAGCTATGCGCCAGTATCGTGGACAGACACCAGGTAGCCGTCGATGCCTGTATTCATGCACCGCATACTGGATCTGGTAGTGATGAACGCAATTATCACGCGCATATCCTGATGAGCACACGCAAACTTACTCAGGAAGGCTTCACCGAGAAAACCCGGGAACTGGATCAGAAACACAGTGGAGAAATCGAACACTGGCGCGAACACTTTGCCGATATCTGCAATATGCACCTGGATCTGGCTGGATACACTGCCCGAGTCGACCACCGCAGCTACAAAGACCAGGAGAATGGTTTAGAAGCCACGCTGCACGAAGGGCCGAAAGTCACCGAACTGCGCCGAAAAGGGATTGAGACCGAAATCAGCCGAAGCAATGACGAAATCAAACAGAGAAATCAGGCTCAGCTGCAATACAGCAAAAATATGGATCTGCTGATTGCTGAAAATGAGATCAAACTCAGCACACTGAAAACAGAACAGCAGATCCAAATCAAAAATAGCGCTAAAACGCCACCAATTGACGAAAAAGCCCTGTTTGAGGAAAAACAGAGGGAAACCCTTGGCAAAGTGCTAAAACGCGAAATCAGCGCAAAAGACGCGAATCTAGACCTGGATTTCATGCAGCGTAATCTCAAACAAGCCGAAATAACCCTGACCAAGCACCACAAACATCAAAATGAGTTCAATCAGCAGCTTGCCCAGGAGATCGTGAAAAGCGGACTCAAGCAAAGTCATGACAAATTGCAAAGCCTGGTCGATCAACACAACGAATTAACTCAGAACAAACCCTTACTGTTTGGAAAAAAAGCCTGGGAAGCCCAACGTGATGCGATTTACCAGGAGCACAAAAAGCTGAAAGGTCAGCATGAACACCAGAAAAAACATGGTGTGAAGGATTTATTGGAAAATGACAAATTCAAAGAACATGCCTGGAAGCAGTACCAACAACAACATCCAGCCAAAGCCAAGCAATACCAGACTCTATACCCATCCTATCAAGTCATTAAAAAATGTGTGGATGAGATCAAAGCAGAACAACAGATGAAACTCAGACAGGAACAACAGCTCAAAGCACAGCAACATGCGCCTAAAATGAAATCTCGTGGCATGAGTCGCTAAACAGAGCGAGTGTCTACGAGCGAACTGAGAAAATTTGCCCATCCCTTTCCCTGATTACAAGCTCCCTATCCATCAATCACCTGCTTTACAGAGCATCCCGAATGGGTGCGAACTTTCCAAATTTGATTCCTAAACCGAGCGTAGCGAGAAAAAAAGCTCATGAGCGAAGCGAATTCCGAGCTGCTTTTGATCTTGCTTTTGCTTTTTCTCAAATTCACGAAAATATGAACCAAAAATTGCCCCGACGAATCGAGCGAAAGCGAGATTCAATAGAGTTTGAGCGAAGCGAAAACCAAGGGCAATTTTTTACTCCCTGGGCTTTTAATTATTTTTAAGCTTTTAAATGCTTTTAATTAAGCTGTAATCCTTTATTCATAATGGTTCTAGAGATATTAAAACGAGGTTTACCTTGCATTAAAACGAGGTTTACCTTGCATTAAAACGAGGTTTACCTTGCATTAAAACGAGGTTTACCTTGCAACAGAATACGCAACATGCGTTGATGAAAGTAATTAATCAGCCCC
>NZ_VPEU01000093.1:0-3245 GCF_013416975.1 Acinetobacter sp. YH18001
TGAGGGATTTACTGGAAAACCATGAAACATCCATAGTACACCATATAAAATTAGTATTACTAAAGTTACCGAAAAGATGATTCCTAATACCTTCACTTTTAAGTCTTCCTAAAATTAACATAATACACCTTATCCGAAATGCTTAGATATTTTCATTATCTTTCAATGTTATAGTCAATACTTAATAGCCCGAAACGTCATGCTCGGGCTTTTTTTATGATTTTTCACGTTCCACGACTATTATTTAAGCAATGTTTCACAACTTTGATTAGCTCCAGTAAATAATTAAAACCTAGATAATAAGAACCGAGCGAGTGTCTACGAGCGATTGAGCATCATCAAAATTTCGCCCTCGCCTTTTCTCTGATTACAAGCTCCCTTTCGATTTTAAACGGTAGTTACAGAGCATCCCGAATGGGTGCGAACTTTGGAGCTTTTGCTTTTCAAAAAGTATGAGCGAAGCGAATACATTACCAATGCTTTTGCTTTTAGATTTCATAAACAGGATTAACCAAAAACTGCCCCATGAAGCGAGGAACGAGCTTCAATAGAGTACGAGCTTTAGCGAGTACATAGGGCAGTTTTAAGCACTCCCCTCTTTTTAATATTTTTTAATTTTTTAATTTTTAGCCTCTACAATTAATTGATATATAAGAATAAAAATAGCAATAAGTACACCTTTATCTTGCAATAAGTACACCTTTATCTTGCAATAAGTACACCTTTATCTTGCAATAAGTACACCTTTATCTTGCAAAGTGACACTCAATAAAATAGAGTGTACTTATATATTTAAAAAACATGTGTGCTTATGAAAAAGGAACTAGTCGTTAAAGATAATGCACTAATAAATGCCAGTTATAATTTAGACCTATCAGAACAACGTTTAATACTGTTAGCCATACTTGAAGCTAGGCAATCAAATACACCCAATGATAAAGATTTGACGATTCATGCTGAAAGCTATATCAACCATTTCAATGTTCATAGAAATACAGCCTATAAAGTTCTTAAAGATGCTTGCAAAAGCCTATTTGATCGTAGATTTAGCTATCAAAAGCTGACTCAAAAGGGCAACATTGAGAATGTAATAAGTCGATGGGTACAACGAATATCTTATGTAGAAAATGAAGCTCTTGTTCGTATTAAGTTTTCTGATGATGTTGTACCGTTGATTACAAATTTAGAAAAACACTTCACCAGTTATGAACTAGAGCAAGTCAGCAGTTTAACTAGTGTTTACGCTATACGCTTGTATGAGTTGCTTATCGCATGGCGTAGTACAGGCAAAGTGACTATGGTAGAGCTAGAAGAGCTAAGATTAAAATTAGGCATAGAACCCAACGAATACAAGAGAATGGGGCAATTTAAAGAAAAAGTTTTACACCTTGCCATTGATCAAATTAATGAGTACACAGATATAAAAGCAGAGTATGAACAACACAAACGTGGTCGTTCAATTATTGGTTTTTCATTTAAGTTTAAGCAAAAATCACAGCCGAAAAAATTAGATTCTAAGCGTGACCCAAACACACCTGACTTTTTTGTCAAAATGACCGATGCACAACGCCATTTATTTGCCAATAAAATGTCAGAAATGCCTGAAATGGGGAAATATTCACAAGGTACAGAAAGCTACCAACAATTTGCTATCCGTATAGCAGATATGCTTTTAGAGCCTGAAAAATTCAGAGAGCTTTATCCAATATTAGAAAAATCAGGATTTCAGCCATGATTAAATTAAACAACCTATCAACTGATCTAAAACATGTGACCGTTGAATACCTCGACATCGTAAATTATGAAATTGCGAGGGAAAATATATGCGGTTATATCTTCCTATTATCTCGAATATCCAAAAATGCAGAACCCACCAAAAAAATGCAGATGGAAAGCAAAATACAGGACTTAATTTACTATCGAGATAATTTGCAGATAGAGGACAAAGACAATATTCAAAAGGTTTTAAATACGCTCATTCCCGAGTATCAAGCCGAACAGAACAACCAAACAGCTAAGAAAAATTAGGCTTCAATATCGGGCAAATCAAAAAGCTGTCTATCTCTATTTTCTGTTAAATATTCGTTGAGTTCAGCGAGTATTTTTTCTTTATTGGCTTCATTAGATTGCATCTTTTTAATTAAGTAAGAACCGAGCAAAATTTTACGTCTTGTATCGTCCTTTCTTTCTTGTTCCTTTTGCTTGGTTTTTTCTCTTGCATCAATAGCCTGTTTTTGAGCTTTTAACTGTTTCAACTTTTCTAATTGGGCTTCAATTTTCTTTTCGATATTTTCAGCAGATTTTGTCATAACGGTTAATTTCGGGATATAGAAAACCACTCAAGCATAAAACCCTATGAATTGAAATTCAAGCGGGCTATATGCTATCGTGTTTTTCATGAAATGCGCACTTACGACTTGGATTTCATCCAAGTCAAAGTTTGCGTAAGGGGGATCCCCTTAACCCCAAAAAACTGCTACGCAATTTTTTAAAAGCAAAAGCACCCCAAGGCGACTGCATGGCAATTTATCATTGTTCCACTAAAACGGTTAACCGAAGTTCGGGAAGAACTGCGGTTGCATCTGCTGCATATCGTGCAGGGGAAAAATTAGAAGATGAACGCACAGGGCTAACCCATGACTTCACGAGAAAAGACGGTGTCGCCCATTCTGAAATTCTGTCTAATTTAGATATTGAAATTGATCGTAGCGAACTTTGGAACTTGGCAGAAAAAACCGAAAATCGCAAAGATGCCCGAACCGCTAGAGAATGGGTAATCGCCCTACCCGATGAATTAGACGCTGATCAACGTAAGGACTTGGCAAAAGACTTTGCCAGGTCCTTAGTTGATCGCTATGACGTAATCGCAGATTTAGCCATCCATGAACCGAGTAAAGGCGGTAATGATAAAAACCATCACGCCCATATCATGCTCACAACCCGAAAAGCCGAGTTGGATGCAGACAATAAACTCACTCTGACCACCAAAACCGATATTGAACTCAGCAACGCCAAACGAAAAAGCCTTGGTATGGGGACAACCCAAGACGAAATTAAACAGATTCGGGAAACGTGGGCAAATTTAGCCAATCACGCATTAGAACGAGCAGGCTTTCAGGAAAAAATAGACCACCGCAGCTATGCCGATCAGAATAACGGACTACAAGCCACCATCCATGAAGGCACTAAAATCACCCAATTACGCAGACAAGGCATAGACACTGAAATCAGCCGTTTTAATGACA
>NZ_VPEU01000094.1:0-3166 GCF_013416975.1 Acinetobacter sp. YH18001
AGGCAAAAGGAAATCAAAATTCGTTTAACGGATGAAGAACATCAAGCCCTTTTAGATCGTTGCACTACCGCCAGTCTTGCCAGTTGGATGCGTGAAACTTGTTTAAGTGAAAAGCGCACTAAGCAAAGCAAAGTTATTGAAGTAGACCCAAAGTTATTAAGACAACTAGCAGGCATTGGAAATAACCTAAATCAAATTGCTAGATTGGTGAATCAAGAAAGCAAAGCCAGTTCAGCAATAGACCGTATAGCAATAATCACAGCGTTATCAGGTATAGAGCGAGAGCTTAAAAGGTTGCACGATGATCATAAAAATACATAGCCGTGGTGTTGGTTCAGGTAGTGCGCCTGTAGATTATTTATTGGGTAAAGATCGTGACCGAGAAGATGCAAGGCTTGATCGTGGCGACCCTGAACAAATGATTCAGTTAATTGACAGCAGTAACTATGCTCAAAAATATACATCGGGCGTTTTATCGTTTGCAGAACGTGATTTAGAAGAACACCAAAAGCAACAGATCATGGACAGTTTTGAACGTGCGTTGATGCCAGGTCTTGATAAGGATCAATATTCAGTTTTATGGGTGCAGCATCAAGATAAAGACCGCTTAGAGCTTAATTTCGTGGTCGCAAATGTTGAACTTCAAAGCGGTAAACGCCTACAGCCGTATTTTGATCGTGCAGATCGCCCACGGGTGAACGCATGGAAAGACCTTGTAAACGACCATTACGACTTAAAAGACCCTAATGACCCATTAAATAAACGTGAGCTATGTACGCCTAATAATTTGCCTAGAACCAAAATTAAAGCCTGTGAAGCGATTACAGACGGGCTTTTGAGTGTGGCAGAGCGTGGCGATTTGAAAAATCGTGATGATGTAATTAAAACCCTTGAGGGTGCAGGGTTTGAGATAGCACGAACCACCAAAAAAAGTATCAGCATCAAAGACCCCGATGGGGGGCAAAATATACGCCTAAAGGGGGCAATCTATGAGCAAGATTTTAGATTTGGCAAAGAACTTCGAGCAGACATCGAGCAAGCAAGCGAAAGATACAGAGCAAGTCGTGGCGACAGAGTTCAAGAAGCACGAGCAACGCTTGATAGACTTGTTGAGCGAAAACGAGAAAGCAATAAGCAACGCTATCCAAGAGCAGAACAAACGCCTATTGCCGACTATGTTAAAAACTTGGAGCATCGTAGCCATAGCCATCGTGACAGCGCTTTTACTGATGTGGGGCATCCTAACCTATCAGAGCAAGAAAATAGCCCAGAATGCAGAGATTATGGCTCAACAGGAGATAGCTATCCAAGAGTTAGCGAACAAGGGGGGCAACGTGAAATTACAGGATTGTATCGACGACAAGAACCGCAAGCGATTATGCGTTTTAGTGAACAAGGACGCAGGGAGTTGGGGCAAGGGCAGTCTTATGGTTCCGATGGGGTATTAACAGATGACCGAATTAGAAAAGCTCTTACTCGAAGCCTTGGAGCAAGCACAGGCACAGCAACAGCAGAGGGAAGCCGATTTACTCAAGATGTTCGAGAGTACGAGGCAGGACAATTTCAACGTGAGAAAAGCCTTCAAAGATTTCTTAGACAATATGAGGGAAGCCGACCAGACGAGAAGCACCAACTTGAGCAACTTAGTACGGCAGGTGAACAACTTGAACGATCAACTAGAGGGCTTCAAGACACAAAATTCAACCTTGACCAAGCAATTACAAGTGCTAGAAATGCAAGTCAGCAAGTTAAAGAAATAAACACACCAAAACGAGAATATTATCGTGGGATGTAGTTCAAATTGCCTTAAGTTGCCTTAAGTTGCCTTAATCTTCTGATTAAGTAATAAAAAAACCCGATAACTCTTGCAAGTTATCGGGTTTTTCCTTTAAATTTGGCGGGTACAGTTATTTGATGTTACAGCATCAATTAACGAATGATCGGAGGTTTAGCGACCGTCACGATATTCACCTTACGGCTTATGTACCACACCTTATATTTTAAAGCAGTGATACAGATTAACAAGCCCCAAGATTGAAACTTTCGTTAAATATGTGAATAAAACCATCAAATAAGACCTCTAAGGTCGAGCTTTGTCTACTTCTGTGCGTCCGTTTTTCGGTTAGACACATATAACGTGTGGTAGGAATAAGTGTCACTGGCGTTATATGGCAATAGTCGAAAGGCTAAACCGCTTACAGGGGAACTTCACATAGGCGGAGCGTTGGGAGTAGTTATATTGGTCTGTTTAATTGCATGTTGGGGAAACCCTCGCAGAGATACAGCCTTATAGCGACAAGGAGCGTGTGGAGCATAGGCGCAAAGCCTTGAGTCCTTGTCTGCATAGTCAGCAAAGCTATGTGCGGATACGACCGATATACGTGGCTCCGAAGCCAAGATATATGCGGAACATCGGCAATACTTAAGGGAAATGACTTTTTTTTAAAAGTCAGCCCTTAGGGTGAGTATTGCCGAAACTCTCTCAACCGTTCACCAAAGCCAAAGGGCTTGCCCGACGCTTTGGGGGCGAGTTGAGAAGTTGAGAGCATTTGCTTTTGCTCTTTTATTAATAATTATTATTTTAAAAAAATTACTATTTAAGGGAATTAGCAACGGTTGTGGGCAAAGACTTTGCCTGTGCAATAAACCTGTGTGCAACTCAACGTATAAATCTGTGATTTATGCGGAGTTGTGCATGGTGTTTATGCATAGATCAGCAAAGGCGGTCGTTTACGATTGTCCATAATCTTGCAATGACCATCCAATACCGACTAATCACAGATAGCCTTTGATCACATGCAACAACATTCATGCTGAATATTGTCGGCCTGCAATCAACATGCTATTGTGATTAAGAGCCAGCACACACAAAGGGGACTTTCCTAACTACGTTAGAAAATTCCCTTTTGTGAGACTGGTTCAGGGGCTTCACCCCCGACACCCCCGAAAACCGCCCAAATAAAAAATCATAGATTTTCTATTTGAACGGTTACAAACCGAGGATCTCATTTAGTCATGACTAAAAAAGAAATTGTTAAAAGGCAAAAGGAAATCAAAATTCGTTTAACGGATGAAGAACATCAAGCCCTTTTAGATCGTTGCACTACCGCCAGTCTTGCCAGTTGGATGCGTGAAACTTGTTTAAGTGAAAAGCGCACTAAGCAAA
>NZ_VPEU01000095.1:0-3048 GCF_013416975.1 Acinetobacter sp. YH18001
TTTCCCACTTAACTATAATTTTGGGGCCTTAGCTGGCGGTCTGGATTGTTTTCCTCTTGACTACGGACGTTAGCACCCGCAGTCTGTCTCCCGGATAGTACTCATTGGTATTCGGAGTTTGCATCGGTTTGGTAAGTCGGGATGACCCCCTAGCCGAAACAGTGCTCTACCCCCAATGGTATTCGTCCGAGGCGCTACCTAAATAGCTTTCGGGGAGAACCAGCTATCACCAAGTTTGATTAGCCTTTCACCCCTATCCACAAGTCATCCCCTGGCTTTTCAACGACAGTGGGTTCGGTCCTCCAGTTAGTGTTACCCAACCTTCAACCTGCTCATGGATAGATCACCTGGTTTCGGGTCTATACCCAGCAACTAATGCGCCCTATTAAGACTCGGTTTCCCTACGGCTCCCCTATTCGGTTAACCTTGCTACTGAATATAAGTCGCTGACCCATTATACAAAAGGTACGCAGTCACCGAACAAGTCGGCTCCCACTGCTTGTATGCATGCGGTTTCAGGATCTATTTCACTCCCCTCACAGGGGTTCTTTTCGCCTTTCCCTCACGGTACTGGTTCACTATCGGTCAGTCAGGAGTATTTAGCCTTGGAGGATGGTCCCCCCATATTCAGACAAGGTTTCACGTGCCTCGCCCTACTCGACATCATCATATAAGCCCTTTCGTGTACAGGACTATCACCGTCTACGGTCGCACTTCCCAGAGCGTTCCACTAGAACTTATATGACTTAATGGGCTCTTCCCCTTTCGCTCGCCGCTACTGAGGGAATCTCAATTGATTTCTTTTCCTAAGGGTACTGAGATGTTTCACTTCCCCTCGTTCGCCTTGCATGACTATGTATTCATCATGCAATACCTACCTTATGGTAAGTGGGTTTCCCCATTCAGACATCTCCGGATCACAGGATATTTGCCGCCTCCCCGGAGCTTTTCGCAGGCTATCACGTCTTTCTTCGCCTCTGACTGCCAAGGCATCCACCACATGCACTTAATTACTTGACTATACAACCCCAAACAGTCGTTCATCCTTACAAGCAGGATGAGCAACAGATTAACCAATCACTCAGTCAATCATACAGTTGGCGTCTTGTGCATTTAAGCACTGTACAGCTTCAATTAGATTCATATACCAAAACGCTTGATTCAGTTAATCGCTAGTTTCTCAGTTCTGCATCTTCATTCAAACATGTCACTTGCGTGTCACATTTTAATGTCAATTTAGTTCTGAGCCTTAAACAATTTATTTCAACTCAAATATATTCTGTTAATGATTGATCTAGCCTTCGTCAGGTCTAGACGCTGTGATAAATCACAGAGCTTAATAACAATGCCGCGTAGTATACGCAACTTAATCACTAAGCTCTATAAGCTATCAAACTGTTTGCTTAATGTTTGATACATTGCGAAGCAATGTATGGTGGAGACTAGGAGAGTCGAACTCCTGACCTCCTGCGTGCAAAGCAGGCGCTCTACCAACTAAGCTAAGTCCCCAGCTTATCAATAAGTCAATGTATCGTTCCGTTCTGTTTGCTTCAGCACTTGCATGCTGCGTTAGTCAGATTTGGTGGGTCTGACAAGACTTGAACTTGTGACCCCACGCTTATCAAGCGTGTGCTCTAACCAACTGAGCTACAGACCCTCAGATACATCGTATGAAGAACAACTTGTTGTGGATTCTTACCAATCGTCAATCTTTCGTTAAGGAGGTGATCCAGCCGCAGGTTCCCCTACGGCTACCTTGTTACGACTTCACCCCAGTCATCTGCCACACCGTGGTAAGCGTCCTCCTTGCGGTTAGACTACCTACTTCTGGTGCAACAAACTCCCATGGTGTGACGGGCGGTGTGTACAAGGCCCGGGAACGTATTCACCGCGGCATTCTGATCCGCGATTACTAGCGATTCCGACTTCATGGAGTCGAGTTGCAGACTCCAATCCGGACTACGATCGGCTTTTTGAGATTAGCATCCTATCGCTAGGTAGCAACCCTTTGTACCGACCATTGTAGCACGTGTGTAGCCCTGGTCGTAAGGGCCATGATGACTTGACGTCGTCCCCGCCTTCCTCCAGTTTGTCACTGGCAGTATCCTTAAAGTTCCCGGCTTAACCCGCTGGCAAATAAGGAAAAGGGTTGCGCTCGTTGCGGGACTTAACCCAACATCTCACGACACGAGCTGACGACAGCCATGCAGCACCTGTATGTAAGTTCCCGAAGGCACCAATCCATCTCTGGAAAGTTCTTACTATGTCAAGACCAGGTAAGGTTCTTCGCGTTGCATCGAATTAAACCACATGCTCCACCGCTTGTGCGGGCCCCCGTCAATTCATTTGAGTTTTAGTCTTGCGACCGTACTCCCCAGGCGGTCTACTTATCGCGTTAGCTGCGCCACTAAAGCCTCAAAGGCCCCAACGGCTAGTAGACATCGTTTACGGCATGGACTACCAGGGTATCTAATCCTGTTTGCTCCCCATGCTTTCGCACCTCAGTGTCAGTATTAGGCCAGATGGCTGCCTTCGCCATCGGTATTCCTCCAGATCTCTACGCATTTCACCGCTACACCTGGAATTCTACCATCCTCTCCCATACTCTAGCCAACCAGTATCGAATGCAATTCCCAAGTTAAGCTCGGGGATTTCACATTTGACTTAATTGGCCACCTACGCGCGCTTTACGCCCAGTAAATCCGATTAACGCTTGCACCCTCTGTATTACCGCGGCTGCTGGCACAGAGTTAGCCGGTGCTTATTCTGCGAGTAACGTCCACTATCCTAGAGTATTAATCTAAGTAGCCTCCTCCTCGCTTAAAGTGCTTTACAACCAAAAGGCCTTCTTCACACACGCGGCATGGCTGGATCAGGGTTCCCCCCATTGTCCAATATTCCCCACTGCTGCCTCCCGTAGGAGTCTGGGCCGTGTCTCAGTCCCAGTGTGGCGGATCATCCTCTCAGACCCGCTACAGATCGTCGCCTTGGTAGGCCTTTACCCCACCAACTAGCTAATCCGACTTAGGCTCATCTATTAGCGCAAGG
>NZ_VPEU01000096.1:0-3040 GCF_013416975.1 Acinetobacter sp. YH18001
TCGGTAACCGGTTGCTCAAATCACGTTGAATGGCTGTCCAAGATTCCTCTTTCACCACATTCTGATTATAAAATGAAGCAAGCTGCTTGATGGCACCACTTTGTTTGCCTTTACAGATAAAAGCACTTCAAATTCAATCCTGCGATTTTTCTTACGACCTTCAGCTGTTAAGTTATCAGCTATAGGTTGAGTTGATCCTAAACCATCAACACTTAAATTTTCAGCTGCTATATTTTTACTGATTAAATAATTCTTTACGGCTTCTGCGCGCTGTTGACTCAGTACTATATTTTTGTTGGCATCACCGGAACTATCAGTATGTCCAATAATCCGTATCTTCTTTCCGCTTACCTTATTTAAAGCTATGACCATTTCATCCAGAATCTTTGCACCGGACGCTGCCAGTACCGCACTACCAGATTCAAACTCAACAATGCGATTCTTTAATACCGCATCAATAATCTGCTGTTCTGCCTAATTTACAGTGAGCTGTGCATTTAAATGATAATTTGCTGGTATTAAACCTTGAAACTTTTTAGTAGTAATATCCATTTCATGAAGATTTAAAACTTTACCAATCAAATGAATATTAGACCCTTTGACTGTTAATTTACCTTGCTTTACCTTTTTAAGATCATCATTAATCACATTATTTACCGCATTTGACCATCCAATTGGTGCTGTTACTTGACGGATCTGAATGCGATTTATCACATTTTTTTGGCCATAAGTTGCATAGAGTTTATTCAAAATTTCCTGTTGTGTGCTGTCATTCGGTTAAAAATAAAAACTTAAAAGTATTTACTTCAGAAAAATTGAATGCAATCTTTGCAAAGAATTGCGCCGTTGCACAATTTATATCGCTTAAGAAAAGGCTGGGTTGGAATCTGAACTAGACCAAGTATTTCACTTATGATTTTTGTCATATTAGGTAGCTTCACCCTAATGAGCTTGGTAATGTTCGCCCTGCTGTCCTATGAGTTTAGACGAAGGATACAGGGTGTTTTTCTCAGATTTATTCCGCACAGCAAACAGCAATTGACTCAAGCAATACATTTTTCACGTAAATTTTATCGGGCAGCCTCGCCTGAACATCTGCATTCTCATTGGTATGTGCAGCAGTGGTGGATTTTGATTACCGGATTAATATTATTTGGCAGTATTTTGCTACTCGCTTTTACCCAGCCCTTAACTGCCAGAAAATTTGAATCTGAATATTTAAGGAAAGTTGATCCACAAATTTATGCTCTTTTGGATGGGCAAATGTTGACGGCTCCGCCTGAAGTTGCTGACCACCTCATTATAGAAGCCCTTCAACAAGAGCATTTTCCAGATCATCCGGCTATTTCAGCACAAAGCTTTAATTCAAATCTTGAAGATATTCATAGACCAGCAATGCTTACGCATTCAGATATCAGTACAGCAGACCGTAAATGGCATAAGATGAATCCACGATTTAAGCAACGTTTACTGATGGTATTTAAAATCATGAAAGAACAGCATGATTATGAGCTGGTTTTACTTGAAGGCTATCGGAGTCCGGAACGGCAAAATTCGTTGGCAGCCGATAGTAATATTACCAAGGCCAAAGGCTTTCAGAGTTATCATCAATTTGGATTGGCTGCAGATATTGCCTTTAAACGGCATGGCAAAGTAGTCATTACAGAACGTGATCCCTGGGCCATGCGCGGTTATGAGTTATATGGTCAGGTCGCTGAATCGGTAGGTTTGACCTGGGGTGGCCGCTGGAAATCCATTAAAGATTTCGGACATACTGAATATCGTATGCCCGGTTTAAAGAAAACTGCTGAGATGGCACATCAACTGATCCATGAAGGGCAATTACAGGTATATACATTACAGCCTTAAATATTAATTAATTAACAAAGGCTTGCATGTGTTTAATGACTTCATCTGGTTTTTCACCATGTAGCCAATGACCGGTATTTTCAATGACTTCAATTTTTGCCTGAGAAAACTGTTCATTAATTGCTGCAAAATGTTCTGGTTTTGAGATATAAAAAGAATCACCACCACGCAGAAATAAGGCTGGCTGATTAATTTTTTCGACCTTTTCCCAAGCCATAATATCTGGATAATGATCAAACAAAGACTGAACATTAAACAGCCACTGCCCTTTATTAAAGGATTTTAATAAAAATTGAATTACCATTTCTTCATGAATATATTTATGCATAATTTTTGCTGCTTCCAGTCGTGAAGCAACATTTGCTTGCTGTACTGCAAATAAGGCTTGAAAAATTTCAGCATGATGATTTTCATGATATTGGATCGGTGTAATATCAAGGACGACGAGTTTTTCAGTCTGTTCACGAGCTAAATCTGCCAGTTTCATAGCAATTTTCCCACCCATGGAATGTCCAACAACGACAAACTTATGAACATTTAAACTGGATAAAGTTTCCAATACATCTTCTGCCATGAGCTGATAGTTAATATCAGAGCTATGACCAGAAAGACCATGATTACGCACATCAATTTGGATCACGGTTCTCTGTTCAGAAAAATGTCGAGCTAATATTCCTAAATTACTCAAACTACCAAATAAACCATGAATAAAGATCATTGGAGATACTGTTGAAGTTTCATGATGGTGTAATTGATAGTTAAGGACCATTTGAGAATTCCGTGATTTCTTGATTTAAATGTTAATAGTGGGTTGATATTGAAAATTAATCAATTGCCAAATTTTTAAAATAAAAAATTTGCTTAGGCTATTTATAGCAAATTGATCAATTTTGCTTAGGCTAAATTCATCATCAGATTAAAAGTGTTCAAAGCTTAATTATTAATTTGAATTAAAGAAAAATGCCCCATCAATATAAAAGACGATCTAATACATTTTTAAAATAGCCTTGGGATTAAGAGAAATCGCACCCATATTTTATTTTTAATTTCAGACCCGGATTCAGCGTCGTATGGTATTTGCCCAAGCGTTGTGCGATCCATTTATAACCTTGCGGGACAATACGTACCCCTTTAAAAATCGTAATCGCCACAAAGGCCAAAAATGCGATAA
>NZ_VPEU01000097.1:0-3022 GCF_013416975.1 Acinetobacter sp. YH18001
ATGCAAACTGGAAGTTACGTCCTTCTGAACCAATTTCCGAACAAAGTAAAATCTGTGCACCATAAGAATCTTCAGCAAAATAAGCGGCAGCCTGATCACGCTCTAACAAGCTCATGCCTTCATGTAAACGGTTGAGAATCCGGGGTTATCATTCAGAAATAATGAATGTAGCTAAAATCATATCAGATATGATAGATTTTATTAAAGTCGATCAAATAATTATAACAGCGCTTGAGGAATTAGTTTTAAATAATAACGAAGATATATATGGATTATTAGTTGAATCAGAAAATCAATGGAACGATATATTTCCACTACTTCACGAAAATGAACTTCATACTTTTATAAGGCCAATTTTTATAAAAGATATTAGGGAAAAATATTTTGATATACCTGTTATTACTTTTATTCCATCAAAATGGATCAGTCAACTAATTATACTGCCATTTACTGAATTTTTGTATGTAATTCATCATGTAGGATCTTATATTTTTGGGGTGGACTCTTCAATTCTTACTTCTCCTAATGGAAAATCTATTGAAATAAGTTTCGAAAATTATAACTTAGTAAAAAATGAGTTGATAAATATTAAATCTGATGAGGATTTTTATTCAAAGTATTCATTATTTTACCATGATGATTTCATTATTGAATCTGATGATACATCCTTAATAAGTATGGATAATCATGATTTTAAGTTAGAAATTCTTGATAAAAACAATAAAATACAGCGATTAGATTATAATAAAGAATATTTGGTTATAACAAAAGATAATAAAATTAAATATTCTACATTTGAGAATGGTGATCAATTTAATAATATAAAGTATATAGTTAGTGAAATAGATACATCTTTTTTATCTTCAGATGATTTTAAGCGGCATCAAAATTTAATAATGGAAAAATGGAAAAAGCCTCTAAGAGAATGTTCTGATATTGATTTGGTTATTAAAAAATTAAATAAACTTGGTGCTAAAAGAGCAACTCCAGCAAATGTTAAAAACTGGTCTAATTTGGAGAATATTGCACCAAGAGAACATGATGATTATAAAGCGGTACTATTATTTTCCGGTATTACTGATAGTGAGGAAATTGAAAGATTTTTTGATTTTGCCCGTAAAAGAAGAGGTGTTGCAATTAGTGATGGGTATTATCAAAAAAATATTGGTTTAGAAATTGTAAGAGAGTATTTAGAAAATATTAAAAGTTCTGAAGAGTTTGAATTAGTTCATCAAGTTCAAGGTATTAAGTTTTCATTAATTCCATTAGGGTAATAATCGATGCCAAATATGATTCCAAAAAGGATTGATCCAGATACTTTAAGTCCTGGCGAAATAGAGTTTTTTACTAGAATATCTCAAGAGCAGGATACATCCGATTGGACGATTCTTCATTCTTTAAATATTGCTCCCACCTATCATCAAACTAGGGTTATGGGGGAAATTGATTTTTTAGTAATTATTCCAAAACTTGGGATGTTAGCAATTGAAATAAAAGCACATCGTAAAATTAAGATAGAAGACGGTATATGGTATTTAGGTAGTAATGATATTAATGGATCTCGAAGCCCTTTTATCCAGTTAAAAGACTCTATGTTTAGTTTGCAAAAATATATTGCAAATCATAATAATAAATTAAAAGAAATACCTATTTTCCCCTTAGTCATTTTCACTCACTGCGACTTTATTTTAGAAAGTCTGGAAATTGATAAATCTGGTTATGCAACCTGTAAAGAATTTCGCACAGGCAAGATTTCTGACCTATTGATAAAAAAAATTAATAATGCAAGAAGAGAGTTGCTTGCTAAAAATTCGGCACAATGGTTAAGGTCTAATCCTGATCGGCCAAATCGTGAGGATATATTAGATTTGGTTAGATTACTCCGTCCAAATATTGAGCTGAGTCACCAAGTTCGAAATCATAGTGAATCTATTCAAATGGAGTTATTGAAATTCACTACAGAGCAATTTGATGCTCTGGACTCATTAGCTGATCATGCGTGTGTTTTATTTAATGGTCCTGCTGGAACAGGAAAGACATTTATTGCTATAGAATCGGCTATACGTGCCTCCAAAGAAGGAAAAAAAGTATTATTTATATGTAGAAATAAGTTACTTTGCGAGAATTTAAAGAAACAACTTGGCAGTTTTTCAAATATAACGGTTTCGACCTTGCACGCATTACTTAAATCTTATGATTTACGTACTAATAATGATATTTTAGAAAGTGAAAGTTACTGGGAAAAGGAACTGCCAGAAATAGCATACTCTAATATCATGGATGTATCTCATGATGGCATGTATGATCTTTTAGTATTTGATGAAGCACAAGACATTATCGGGAATAAACTATGGTTGGATTGTCTTGATTTACTTCTAGCTAATGGGCTTTCTCATGGAAGATGGCATATTTTTGGTGACTTTCTTCTTCAATCTATTTATGTGCGAAATATGAATGAAGAAGAATTTATTGAAATAGTAAAAGACCGAAACCCTAGTTGTATAACTTATAGATTACTCAAAAATTGTAGAAATACTGAATCTTCTTCACGGCGTAGTTTAAATTTATTGGCTATGGATTCCCCTTATAAAAGTTATTTACGCTCCCAATCTTCAATATTAGATTCTCAACACTATATGTATTCAAATGATTCTGAACAATTAAAAAAAATAAAAGAGATCATAAATAAATGTTTAAAAGAAGGATTTAATTATTCAGATATCATTATTTTATCAAAAGTAGCTGAAAAAAAAGGCTTGGCTTACAAACATAAAGATGAACTTAATGCCATAGTGTATTCGTTAGATTCTATAGGTTTAAGATTCACATCAGTTCATAAGTTTAAAGGATTGGAAGCACCAGTTATTATTCTTACAGACTTTGATGAAATAGAATCTGAAGATGCGAACAAAGCCACTGCATTTAAACAGGCTGTTATGGTATTAACGGCACCACATTCGATTGTGCTGAGTACAAATGAAAATATTCATTTATCTGCAGACCAGCAGATAAATTACAGTGC
>NZ_VPEU01000098.1:0-2969 GCF_013416975.1 Acinetobacter sp. YH18001
ATGTCGAGACACTGGATCATTATACCGATCAGGTGATTCAGACCACGCGTAAAGTCATGGCCTCCTTCTAATCGCCCTTCTCCACCAAAAAGTATACTTTTTGAATAATAAAGTGTGTCATCTCCTATGCCTCCAAATAGAGAGTCATTTTCTCCTCCTCTAGCTGCTGCTCCTGTACCTTCATCTCCTGCATAGAGAATATCGTTACCATTCCCTCCATAAAGACGGTCATTCCCTCCATTACCTACTAATATATCGTTTCCAGCACCACCATAAAGTTCATCATTGCCTATTCCTCCATATAGTACATTCTTACTTGTGTCCTCTAAATCATTTTCCTCTTTACCAGCAAATAATTTATCATCCCCCTCATCACCATATAGTTGATCTTGTCCTAATCCCCCATAAAGTTCGTCAGAACCAAAACCACCATATAATTCATCATTATCTTTGTTTCCATATAATTTATCATCACCTAATCCTCCATATAGCTCATCATTTCCTTCTCCCCCTATTAAGCGATCCTGACCTACTCCACCATATAATTTGTCGTTACCCCCTAATCCAAATAGAGAATCATTTCCAAGTCCAATTAGTAAACCTCCATCAATTTCATCATTACTATTTGTGCCATATGTGTAATCATCAAAAATTTTATAAATGGCTGTACCTATTGTTGTACTTCTATCAACTTCACTTAAATCTTCTAAGTAGCTCACAAAGTCATCAAAATTAGAGCTTATAAAATCAAATACGCCATTTTTTGATTCATTAATTATTTGTTTGACTACTTCACTTTTCTGAAGTGTACTAAATAAAACTTTTAATCCAACCCATTGATCACTATGTGGAGCCAATAACGTCGCTACAACAGGCATTCCCATTAATAAAGGTACTATTGCAGCTAAATTTAGACCGTCAGAGTAACCATATCCAAAAGTTTTAATAGCTCCCCATACTGCTGCTCCTTGCCCATCACTACCAACATCAAACTTATCAATTGTACGTGCCATAGCAGTACTTGTAGTTTTAATAAATTCCTCATCTAAGCCTTTATCAATAATATATTGACCTAATTTTTTATTATCTGTTTTTACACCTAAATTTAAATCCCAATAGTAAAATGCTCCGCCCCACTGAGAAACATTTATACCTCCAACATCTAAGGCAGCAGCAATATCATGCTCTACTTGTTTTTCTAAGGAAGGAATTCTGCCAGTAGTTAAAATATCATCGATTACATTCTTTGCAATCAAGTTAGTCATATCTATGATTTGAGCATCTGTCTTTCCAGCAATTTTATTTATTTGTTGAATAAAATAACCAGACTCTGTTGGAGGCTCATTAAGAGGGTCATTTATATATCTATTAATTTCAGCAGCTTGTTGAAACCAATAGGCTTGATCGGGAGGCATTTGATTCTTAAAATTAGTATAAATATAAAGATATGCTAGTTCATAATCTGGTGGATTTGAACTCATTAAATTTAAAATGTCATTTCTTTGGTTTTCACTTAATATAATACTCATTATTATTTCCTATTCTAATTAATTATTTAAAGGAGATACATCCCAAATCTCTAATAAGCGCCATATTGCATTATCAATATCTTGCCATTTCTCCCAATTATTTAAATTAGTTTCCCATTGAACCCATATACCTCCATACTTATTTGGTTCATAATTATTTCCTATTATTTCAATTGATTCTCCATCTTCTGGTGTTCTTCCTCTTGTATTAACTTTAAGAAAGACACCAGAAACATTTGGAATATTCGAATCTGCATAACAAAATAGATATTCATCAGAAAAAATCCTCCGATAGCATTCCAAACCGAATTTTTTAAATTTCGAATCCATCTTGACATATTCCGGATAAATTTGATATTGTTTAATGCTTTAAATTGAAGCGCTAACATGCTTATGTTATCTATAACTGAATAGAAAGTTCGTATTTGGAGCATTATCGATGTCATACCAGAATATTTTAGTACCAGTTGATGGTTCAAAAGTTTCATTCTCCGCGGTAAAACATGCGGTCGAAATTGCTCAGGTATTCGATAGCAGATTGACCTTCATCAGTCTGGTTTCTGAAGATCCATTTACAGATGCAGATTTCTATTATTATTATGTCTCTGCTCCAATGAAAGAACACTTTATTCAAGCTTATGCGAATGCAGAAGAGGTATTAAAACAAGCAAGTGAAATTGCATATGCAGCGGGCGTTCAAGTTGAAACTAAAGTCCTAAAAAGTGTAGTGTTTGAAGAAAGTATTGTGAAAACTGCCAAACAGATACAGGCTGATCTCATTGTGATGGGATCGCATGGTCGCAGAGGTTTTAAAAAATGGAGACTCGGAAGTGTGGCCACAGCTGTACTTCGCTCAACCGAATTACCAGTGATGATCATGAAATATTAGGGTGTGTTGACATTTTAGCTTAACAAATAGCGAAGTAGTAAAATCAAATCTTCAAACCTAATTTCACTATTCGATATGCCTCGTACCATGCTGAAAGATCAACACTGGTAAAATTTAAAAGTTATTCTGCGTAATTTATCCATTCATCATAATTCAAATTTACTTAATTTTATTGAAGCTATTCTCATAGTTTTAATTATAAATAGTAAATATCAACGGTGCCTAGTAAATTCAAAAATTTTTAATAGTCAATTTTAGGACTAATTTTTCTTTAAAATCATTAGCAAAATGCTAGAGTATGAAGATTGCTATTGGACGGTAGAGGATAAAACCATGGCTGTTATTCTTCAGGTAGACTTTCCGACGCCAGGCCCATTTGGAGAAGAGATGAGTCGCGCCTATCAAACACTTGCAGAAAGTATTAATCACGCTGCTGCTGCAATCGCGGCTGCGGGTATTCCTGTGTTTGCCTGGAAAGGCGAAACTGAAGAAGAATACATGTGGTGTCTTGAACAACAGATCAATGTCAATGGCAAACCTTGGGATGCCAA
>NZ_VPEU01000009.1:0-76586 GCF_013416975.1 Acinetobacter sp. YH18001
AGCATTAATTATTAATGGCATTTCGGGTCGAATATAATGCGACCATGTCACATTCAGCGCTTTAATTTTATCATCAAAGGCGAAGGCTGCATTGTTTGAAGCAGCACGCTCCGCCTGATTTACATCAACATAATACAACTTATACAAAATTCTATTTTTATTTTATATAATTCATAACCTTATTGTATATAGATAAGCCCAATTATAACTAATTGAGCTTTTTAGTTGATATTTCACGTTCCACGCTTCATTTTGGTATACTTTTAGATAAATTTATTGAGTTTAGATAATCAATTTTTTATCTTGAATTAAATTAGCTGCGCCAAAAACTTCTTAATTGCCACCTGCGCAATCTCAGCGTCCTCAAATGATTTCACACCTGATACACCCATCGCACCTACCAGTTGCCCTTGATACAGAATCGGTTCGCCACCTTCCAGCATTCCCGAGAAACTTTCCATAGTCAGAAAGCCCATCTGCCCGCCTTTGATAATATCTTCAAACAGCTTGGATGGACGACGACTCATCGCCGAGCATCTGGCTTTTTCAATGGCCAGATTTGCAGTCATCGGTGCTGCACCATCCATACGTTTCATCGCAAGCAAATTGCCCGTTTCATCGACTACGGCAATACTGACATTGAAGCTGTTCTGAATTGCATATTGATGGGTGTGATCCAATAGAAATTCCGCATCACTTAGAGTCAAATAATGTTTGGTTTGCATGAATGAATATCCATAATTTTAGCATTTAATCTCCCCTAACCCTGAGCCAGATATGGCACAAGGAAAAGATGGGAAATTTATTATTTGTACAGATAAAATTCCCTCCTTTGAAAAGTGAAAAGCACCGCTTCGCAAGAGGGAGGATTTTTAAAAAATTAAAATTTAAGCTTTCATCTCAGCAAAAGTCTCGATCGCAGCCTGAATGGTAAATTCAATATCTTCATCGCTGTGTGCAGCCGAGAAGAAGCCAGCTTCGAATGCAGAAGGTGCTAAATTCACCCCCCGATTCAACATGCCATGGAAAAATTTACGAAAAGCATCGATATCACATTTCAACATCGAATCAAAGCTGGTGATGTCTTCCTGATCGGTGAAGTACAGACCAAACATCCCACCGACCTGTTGGGTTTTAAAGGGTACGCCCGCCTCGTCTGCTGCTGCTTGTAAACCTGCAAGAAGTTTTGACAACTGCGCAGATAGGTTTTCATAGAAACCTTCAGCACGAAGATGCTTGAACATCTCAATCCCGGCACGCATTGCCAATGGATTACCCGACAATGTTCCTGCTTGATACACTTTACCCAGTGGCGCAATGCATTCCATCACTTCACGTTTACCGCCAAAGGCACCGACTGGCAGACCTGCACCAATAATTTTACCCAATGTGGTTAAATCCGGAGTTACGCCATAATGTGCCTGCGCACCGCCTAAGCCAACACGGAAACCGGTCATCACTTCATCGATGATAAAGACTGAACCATGCTCATCACAAACATCACGAATCGCTTGCAGAAAACCGTCAATTGGTTTCACCAGATTCATGTTGCCTGCCACAGGCTCCACAATCACGCCGGCAATTTCAGCACCAAACTTGGCAAAGCATTCTTTTAAAGTCGCAATGTCATTGTATGGAAGCGTGATGGTATGCTTGGCAAAATCAGCTGGAACACCCGCAGACGTTGCTTCGCCCTCACCTTTAGTTAATAAGCCCGAACCTGCTTTTACAAGAAGCGAGTCTGAGTGACCATGGTAGCAGCCTTCAAATTTTACAATCTTGTCACGGCCGGTATAACCGCGCGCTAAACGAATCGCTGTCATGGTGGCTTCCGTGCCCGAGTTGGTCATACGTACCAATTCAATCGACGGCATGATCTCGCAAATAATATCGGCAAGCGTGGTTTCATGAACTGTTGGCGCACCAAAGCTTAAACCATCTACTGCTGCCTCTTGAACGGCTTGAATAATCGCAGGATGGGCGTGACCCAGAATCATCGGTCCCCATGAACCGACATAGTCCACATAACGTTTTCCGTCTACATCATACAAATATGCGCCTTGGGCTTTTTCGATAAAGACCGGTGTACCACCGACGCCGTTAAATGCGCGTACAGGTGAATTGACGCCACCCGGAATATGTTTATTGGCTTGTTTGAACAATTGTTCTTGCTTTGGAGATAAGCTCATGAAGGCACTCGACTCAAAATTAAATCAATCAAAAAATTTTATGCTGTAGCTTGAAAAAGCGCAGACCATTCATCTAAACGTTCAGGAATGGCATTCATCGGTAAGCCCAATATATCACTAATCACGGCGCAATAATCCGCACCTGACTCAATGACTTCTTTGGAATTTTCAACCGTTAAACCGCCAATGGCACATAAAGGCACGTTCAATTTCTCTTTGGCCAGTTTTAAGGTTTCCAAGCCAATATTACCGGCTTCAGGTTTACTGTCGGTGGCATAGATGGCACCAAATGCCACATAGTTTGCACCATCGGCAATGGCCCGTTCAGCCAGCTCAAGCGAGTTATTACAGCTACGACCAATCAAGACATTTTTCGGCAAGCGTGCAACTGCCTCGACAATAGACCCGTCATCCTGACCCAAATGCACACCCACCCCGTATTTAACGGCCATTTCAAGATCATCATTAATCACAAAAAGCACACCATATTCAGCACACATGGCTTTCATATACTCGATTTCGTAAATTTGATCTTGTTTGGCGACTTTTTTACGGCGATATTGCAATACTGCAATGCCGCCATTGGCCATTGCGCCTTCCAGTTTTGCCAATAAAAGTTCTACGGGATCATCATTGGTAATTAAATATAAACCGCGCATCTTGCTCGCCACTTGCTAGGATGGCTCTATTATAGGCATAACTCGGTTTAATTGCCGCAGTCCTGCTGTTTCCGCGACCGGGTAGCAACAGATTTGCAGTTTTTTAGCGCAATTTTCCAGTTAAATCTAAAATATCACCATTTTCAGGGATATACCGACTATAAAATATGGGTTTTAATCGCTTTATAACAAAAATAATAAAGTGTTAATGCTTACGCCCTCCGACAAACGCTTTTAGGATTTTGCAGATAACTTGGTGGAGAAGTTGCAAAATTCTAAGAGCGGTTTTTTTTGCCTTTAAATTTTCAATATTGTTAAGCCTCTTTAAGATTAAACTCAAAAAGATTAAAAAATACCCAATTTCAGGGATGGCCCAATTAGCGCGAAAAGACTTAAATAGCGTTAGACACAGAAAATAACCAGAAAAATAAATACCTGTGTTGGTGACACCCGATCCTTTCTAGTTTTGAATAATACGTTTGTGGGGAGACGTTTCAAAGCTAGAAAGGATCATTTTCTTTATGTATGATCCGCATGACTTGTTCTATGAATATTTACGCAATAATGGCAACGAAGTCAGTAAATTTATTTAAAAAATAGAGATATAAAAAAAGCCCGGAGAAGGTCGCTCCAGGCTTGGAAAACTGTTTTATTCAGTAAACTATAACTTTTGATCAAATTCCATCAAACTGAATAAGCAATAACACAATTAATAGAATAATAAATGGCGACTTGCAAGTCTTTTATCGAAAGATCATGTTCCCTAGCCACACAATCCGATGAAAGTTACCTGAGTTTAACTTGAAATCTTATCGTATTTGCGATCAAGCAGACTGAGACGACCACGCAGGACATCCGCAAACATACGCCAGTCTGAAATAAAGCTATACACCGGCTGTTTAAAACTGGCCGGTTTATTGCGTTCAAAGATAAAATGGCCAATCCAGGCACAGGCATAACCCGAAAGCAAACCATAAGCAAAATATCGTGGTTTGCCTTGACGAATGGCTTGAGTAAAACAATATAGGCCGATACTGCTACCTGCGACATGTAAACGGCGACTGACCATATGCCGGTGTTCGGTCAAATAAAAGCGGTAAAACTCATGATAATTGCCAATCGGCATCTGGGGTTGATGCGCGATCACATGGGTATTCTCTGGCTGTACTTGTACATTCATTTCTCATCGTCCTGATGTTTTCTTTTACCTTAGCGTATATTTTGGCCAATTAACAGTCTCTTGATTTGCTCGAATATTCTTAGATATTTTCCAAGCAAAGCCGCAATTCCTCTCGCTTTGCAACCCTATTAACAGCTCAAAGCCAATATTTAAATTCCTGTTCAATATTTTTATATGCAGGTCAAGTCTTACATGCATTTTGATTTTGGTTACAATCTGCCACGCATACATCTAAAAATATAATTGCGGCGATTGCCCGCCGAATTTTCAGCATCTCATTAAAGCGAAAAATATCAGTACATGCTGGCGTGTACTAAACAGATAGGAAAATCATTATGGTTGAAGTTGAACTCAAGTTCCAGATTCCTGCGGCACGACGCACTGCGCTGCTCAAGGCACTTGATCCGAAAAAGTCTCAACAGATCCAGCTTCAAGCCAAATATTATGATACTGCCGACCGTCAACTGGCCCAGCACGGGGTAGCACTACGTCAGCGTCTGGAAGGTACGCGCTGGGTGCAAACCCTGAAAGCTGCCGGTAAAAGCCATATTGAACGCTTTGAACATAATCATGATCTGGGGGAATTAACTGAATCTCCTGAACTGGATTTAAGTATTTATACCCAGTTCCCAGAAGCACAGGCGATTCTGAGCCATGCGCTCGGCAATCAGTCTGATCAGCTACAACTGCAATTCGAAACCGATATTGCCCGCACCTTGCGTGTAATTGAATACCAAGACACACAAATCGAAGTCAGTCTGGATATTGGGCAGATCCGTACCCGAAATGCTGAACAAGAGGTACATGAAGTCGAGTTTGAGCTAAAAAGTGGGTTGATACACAATTTATTGGCATTCAGTTTTGAATGGGTCAAGAAATATCAGCTCTGGCTCGATGTACGCAGCAAGGCAGAAATTGGTAATTTATTGGCCACCTCACAACGCGTGAGCCCGGCCACCTTCGCCAAAGAGTTCCAGATCAGTAAAAAAGACAGCGCTGGTAAAACCCTATGCAGTCTGATTGCGCAGCAGATGCAACATTTATTGCCAAATATCGCCGCGATTTCAGCTCAGGTTGCACAGCAGGAACATATTCAGCAGGCTCAACTGGCACTGGATCAGCTATATCTCACTTTGCTGCTGTTTAAAGACTGGCATCCGCAGCTTTCGGACAAATGGGCACATCAAATGGCTGCCTTTAAGCAGCAGTTCGAGCATTTACAACATTTGCAGCATATGCAAAACAGCTTGGCCAGCTTCCTGCAAAATCCGACCACTGCGGAAAATCTGAGTAAAGATATTCTGTATGCTCAGGAAAAACTGGGCAACCTGGTCAAATCAACGCAAAATGTGCATCATTATCTGGAGTTATTAACCTTTAGTTTAACTGAAGATGAACATGCTGCTCTGGATTTAAAAACTGCGGCACAAACCACGCTGCAACAGCAGTATAAAGCGCTGCAAGAACAGATGAACCAGACTGAAATTAACAATTTTGAAAGTCTGGATCAATTGGCAAGCCGGATTCAGGAACTTAAATTCAGCTTTCCGATCTTAACCACAATCTATGACGTCAAAAACTTGCAGAAGTACAGCAAAGCGCTGAATGATGCACAACTTGCAGCCGGTGAATATCAAACTTTAGCTTCTTCGGCAGTGTATATTCAGCAAACTGAACTGGAGGCGAGTGACTGGTTTGTATTAGGCTGGCTGGCTGCTAAACAGGAAGTCTATGCCCAGAAACTGCTTGAGGCGACAGAACAGTTTCTGGTGAGCCGTAAATTCCTCAAATAAATATCTTTAAGAACATTTTAAAGCACGCTCCCTCTACGGCGTGCTTTTTTTGTTGCAGAAGCACATCACACCATGGCTAATCTTTGAGCTATATTGATCTGTATAACCTACATCGAGAAGGAATGACCCGATGGCAGAAATAGAGCTTAAATTCCAGATTCCGTCACAGTCACGTGCACAATTTGAACAGGACTTCCAGAAGCTTCAGCCGACTCGGCATCGTTTATGTGCGCGCTACTTCGATACTGAAGCACAACAACTCCAACAAAATCAAATCGCCTTGCGACAACGTCTAGAAGACCAGCAATGGATTCAAACCCTGAAAGCACCTACTGAGCAGCAATTTGAACGTTTTGAACTTGAACATACATTAAAAAGCCCACCTGAAAGCTGTGATTTTCAGTTATATCGCAAACACAAACCGGCAAAAAAAATCCTGAAACAGGCGCTTGGCGATTTGGATATACCGCTTATTCTGCAATTTGAAACAGATGTCGCGCGTTATGTGCTGACCGAAACACATCAAAATAGCCAGATTGAGATTGCCTTTGATGTAGGGGAAATTCGCCATAAGGATCAAGCCATTGATATTTATGAAGTCGAATTTGAGCTAAAATCCGGTCAATTGAGCGAATTGATTGATTTCATTCGGCCATGGATTCAACGTTATGATTTATGGCTGGATACGCGGAGTAAATCGGAACGCGGTTATGCCCTATTACAGGGTGAAGAAAGTCTGCCTGTGCAGCATCAGCTGCCATTAGAACTTGAGCAGAAAGATCAGATTGCTACTATTTTAAAGAAAATCGTAGCCAACTGTCTGGCTCATCTTTTTCCGAATGCAACTGCGATTGCCGCTGATCATTATAACAGCGATCATGTGCATCAGGCACGTGTCGCGATCCGGCGCTTACGCAGTGCCTTTAAAATTTTCCAGTCTGTGACTGAACATGTACAGCCAGAATGGCCGGAACAGCTGCGAGATATTTTTCAGCAACTGGGTTCTACCCGAGATCGCGATGCCCTTGCAGAAAGTCTGATTCCGCAACTGGAAAAAGCCGGCTCACCCTTATTAAAATTACCACCACATCGACAAAAACAGCCAGATATTAGCGCGCTGTTCAGACATTCAGCTACAGTGGACTTGATACTGCAACTACTCAGCTTTAGTCAGGAAAAAATGCATAGCAAAGCCAAATCTTCGCATAAAATTTTGTGTAAAGGTTTGAGCAAGTTACATCAGCAAATTTGTCAGGATGCCGAAAACTATCAGGAACTGGATATTGAATCGCGGCATCGCACGCGTAAACGGGTGAAACGCTTGCGCTATAACGTAGAATTTTTACAGAGCTTATTTCCTGAAAAGGATGTGAAAACTTATCTGAAAGCCCTAAAACCCTTACAGGAAAGCTTGGGGCATTATAACGACCTGTTTGTGGCAGACGAACTGTTTAGATCGTATGTCAAGCAAAATAGCAAAGCCTGGTTTGTGCTGGGTTGGATAAGCGCGGAACAGCAGCGTTTGTCGAGTGAAGCAGCCGAGCGTTTACAGCAGTTTGCTGAAAATACCAAACCCTTCTGGTAAAACCGGGCTAGCGATATTTACCAAACACTTTCCAGGTATTATTATCGGCCAGAGGGTCATTATAACTATCACTGCGTTGCTTACGTGGTTTATCACGGGCATCGATCAGCTCAAAATGTGGCTCGACACTCAGCACGATACCATTCACATAAAAACGGGTACGTGTATATTCACTTTGACCATGCTGAAACACATAAGTACGTAAGTCTACAAATTCGCGGTGTGCCACCAAAGCCGCGGTATCGTCACTGTCGAGCCAGTGTCGCATGGCTGCGATCTGTTCGGGTTCAAACTGCCCGCATTTTTCAATCAGGCTGGCCACACCACGAAAAGTTTTAGATTCTTTGGCCCGGGTTTTATTTAGCCTGATTCGGTCAACATGAAAATAAAACAGCGGCAAGTTTAAATGACTGGGAAGATGGATAGCATCTAGGGTTTCATCGTCCATGAAAGGTTGGAACAGATCCTGCGCCCTTTCAATCAGACCAAGCCACTGGGTGTAATATTCTTCGACCTGCGATTTGGTTCCATAATAAATCGGCAGACCTTCGACATTGGCCAGATTTGCCGGTGGCCAGATATTCTGGCGCAATAAGGCAATATCACTTTTCAGACTTTGTACCGCAATCGCATCCTGCATGGCATTCACTTTTATATGCTTAGGCTATTTTTAGATTAAGGCAAAGGTTTAGTTTCTGCAAGGCTTTGCCTATAATTAGCCATTAAGATTTTATGATGGTCAGGAAAAATTCATGGTTCAAAAGATTGAAGCAACCGATGTAACCGAAGAAGAAGCGTTAAATGCGGCATTCTTTGAACGTGCTGATGAATTTATTCAACAAGCCAACGAGTTTTGTCGCGTAGAAAAAGGCTCGCAGGAGAAACCGAGTGATAAGCGCGGTCAAGTCAGTGCAGCCATGTTATTTGGTACTGCCCGTTTTAATACCTGGGTGGCAGCGAATAACTTTAAAGATGGCAACGAAATGCGCGATGCCAAAGATCAGGTGATGTCTTATATTATGCAGCAATTCCAAATGATGCTGGAAGATAACTATGATGAATACTGTGAACAGTTCGAAAACTATTTACGTTTCCGTCACAATGAAGAGTTTCATGCCAACAAGCATAACCATGATCACAAGCACGATCATTGATTAAAATATGAAAAGCCCCGCGGGGCTTTTTTATTTGCCTTAATTTATCATCTTGACTTCGAACTGATTTTAGCCCCATATAAATTGAATAATAAATACACTAAAACAAGGCATAGCATGCAGCAACTTCCCTTCCCGATCATTGACCCACATATTCACCAATGGGATCCGTACAACACCCCACACGCGGCAGCATTTGCCGTAAAACTGTTTGGCAAATATCCTAAATTACTGGACAAAATGGTGCGGCTGCTCAAACCTAAAGATGTGATTGAGACCATTGGCCTGACCGAGCATCTGACCGCCCCTTATCTGCCTGCGAACTACAACAAAGATCTAGGGCATTATGAAGTCGAACAAATTGTGCATGTTGAAGCCAGCTGGCATGATCAGAAAGGTACAGGCGTGGTTGATGAAACCCGTTTTGTGGCCGGACTTCCTTTTGATCAGCATAATATCCAGCTCGGTGGCATTATCGCTACGGCGGATCCGCGGCAGAAAAACTTTAAACAGTTGATTCAATTGCATCAGGAAGCTTCTCCCAAATTTCGCGGCATCCGTAAAATGGCTGCGGTACATCCAGACAAAGGCATTCATGCCTGGACCGATGAGCCGCATCTCTATCGCAACAAAGATTTCCTGAAGGGCTTTGAGGAACTGGCCCAGCAAGACTTAAGTTTTGATGCCTGGGTCTATTCGAGCCAGATTGCTGATGTGACTGCACTGGCTAAAGCCTTTCCTAAAACACCCATCGCACTAGATCACCTCGGTACGCCTGTCGGCTTATTTGGCAAGGTGGGCAAAGCTACAGGCAAGACCGAACAAGATCGCGCCCTGATATTTTCAAGTTGGCAAGATCAACTGGCTGAACTGTCCGAGTGCAGAAATGTATCGACTAAAATGTCTGGCCTGTTTATGCCCGTTCTAGGTCATGATTTTCATCAGCAGAAACGGTTAGCCAATAAACAGGAATTATTGGAACGTGCAGCTCCCCTGATTCAGCATGCTTTAGATTGCTTTGGTTCTGAACGCCTGATGTTTGCCTCCAACTTTCCAATGGACAGTGTCAGCAGCTCACTCGTGAATATCATTGATGCTTTTAGCGATATTGTGCAGGACTATGATGAAAACGCGTTAAAGCCAGTTTTTTATGAGAATGCCAAAGCATTTTATAAATTATAAGAAGCGTCTGGATTTTTAAAGAAAGAAGGAAAATACATATGCTCTGGGAGGAAATAATCGCGAGTCCCCGATCAGATAGGCTTTTCTATACTTGCTGAGCAATCTTTTCTAGTTTAATCCCATCATATTATTACCAACATATTATTCACTTCGCTTTTAAGAAAGATATCGCTGTTGGAGCAATATTAGTATCAGCTGGGATTTTCCTGTTTCTTTTTGCCACTTTCTGGTGGAGCTTACCCAGTGTTGTGCTATCTGGCGTTTTAGGTGGAATCCTGCTTACCAGAAAAGCGACTTAAATTAGAGCTTCTAATAACAATGAGAAGTAAAAAGTCCCCCTATTAGAGGAGGACTTTTTTTAATGTAGATCAATTCTATGATTTTTTGATTTCTTTCCCATATTGATCGGCCATCACTTCGACCAACTGATCCAGCTTGATGTATTTTTTAATCACGGCATCAATGTCGGCTTTTGTCAGTTGGGCAATCGCCTGATCACGTTTTTCACGGTAAATCAGCTTACGATCTTTTTCCAGTTGAGGAACCAACATACTGTGAATACGGCGATCATCTTCCAGTGCATTGACACGTTTTTTCAAAATGCTGGCTTTGGCCGCTTCCACTTCCTGTTCAGTTACGCCACGTGTTAGCAGCTCATTGAGTACCTGATGCACCGTTTGAGAAACCTGTGCAGATTTACCTGCGGTATAATTGGCACCCAGTGCCAAAGCACCTGAATCGGCCCATTCATTAAACTGAACATGGGCACTAAAACCGTAGACCAGCGCATTTTTTTCACGTAATTCCTGAGCCAAACGGGAAGACAGTTGAGAGTCACCCAGAATATGACGGAAGACTTGTAAAGCAGGTACATCTGCATGGTCTGCCCCCACCGGGAAGGTTAGCAATGCCTGATAACTACCGAACTCACGTTGTTCAGACAAGGTATGAATTTTTTGGGCTGGATAGCTTCGATATTCTGATTTCAGGCGTTCATAAGGCTGTGCCGCTTTCCAGTCCGCGAAACTATTTTTCAGCATTTTCTGTATAGATTTTGGCTGAAATTCCCCAGTCACTGCAATGTGTGCATGATGCGTTTTAAAGAATTGCTGATACAAAGCGACCACTTGCTCACGAGTGGCTGCTTTAAACTGCCTGGTGGCCAGTTCAGGTTCAAAATGGAAACGAATGTCACCGGGTTGATAAACTTCAATGGTTCGCGCCATAGTCAGGCTCGACACTGTATCTGGCTCGGTATAAGGACGATCCAGACTGGATAAGGTCTGACCCTTGATCAAATCAAACTGGCTTTGCTCAAATGCAGGGTTTTTTAGTACATCAACCACATATTGGAAAAACTCTGCAAACTTCTCTTTTTTGGCACTGATCTGTATGTTCAGGCCATTACTCGATGGGCTGGCAGTCGCTGAACCGCCTACTTCGATAATTTTGTCAGCAATCTGCTGCAAGCTCTGGCTTTCCGATGAGCGCAGCATTAAATACGCGGTCAGATCCAGAATCTCGCCTTTATTCATCAGGCTTTGCGCAGTCCCAAAATCCAGAGAAATTGTGGCATACACCTTGTCATCGCGAATATTGGTTGGGAACAGCGCGTATTTAATGCCATTTTTTAACTTACCACGCTGAATCTGCTTGTCCTTGGCAGATAAATACTGCTTGGATTGCGCTACATACTGCTTCACTTCCGCCTGATAAACACTGACATCCTTTAAAGGCCCTTCTGTCTCAGCCTGTTGGTCCAGTGTTTTTTTCGGTGCTTCCGTCTGTGTCACTTCCTGCGCTTTTTTCTGATCTTCAGGTGTTGGCAGGATATTGCCAGAAATACGATATTCAGGTTTTAGAAAGCCTTTATAAACCTGATTGACCTGACTCACATTCAGGTTTTCAATCGCATTCAGATCTTTAAAATACTGGCTCCAGTCACCCGAATAAGCCACGGCATAATCACTTAAACGTGAACCTAAAGCAGTCGCGCTATTTTTAATATTATCAGCCTGATTGCGGGTCAGGTTTTTAACTCGGTTTAATTCGGCCTCGGTAAATGGCTGGCTTTGCTCTACGCCTTGAATCAAGCTCTGTTCCACAGTTTTTGGCTGATGATTGGGTGCATAGATCGCGCCCATAAACACCAGATTAAAGTCTTTATCTAACCAGGTACTGGATTGCACCATGGTCGACTTTCCACTTTCCACCATGCTCTGATATAAATGCCCGCTCGGTTGCAAGGTATAGAGCGTCGGTGAAACAGCCAAAGCAGTCTTGATCTTTTCATCCGGGCCATTCAGGTAAATATTGAATTTGGCCAGATCACTGCCCTTTTGCACAGTAAATTCACGCTGTTGAATCTGCTCAGGTTTTAAAGCCGGAACTTTCACTTGCGCCGGTACACTTCGCGATTGAATCGGACTGAAATGGCTATCAATCTGCTTTAATACTTCTGCCTTATCAAACTTGCCTGAAATCACCATAAAGGCATTATTCGGTGCATACCAGCTCCGGTAAAACTGGTTCAATTCCTGCATATTGATGGATTGCAGCTCATTCAGATCACCAATCGGTAAACGGCCCAAATACTGATTGCCATAAGCCGACTTAAACACCTGATCCATGAGTACTGAAAATGGCTGATCCAGACGAATTTCGCGTTCGCGCTTTACAATATCAATTTCGGTCGGTACATATTTTTCCTGAAGAACCAGCTGATCCATACGCTCGGCTTCAAGGAAAATTACTTCACTTAGCGCCGTTTTTTCAGGACGAATGACATTGGTATATTTGGTTGAATAATAATCGGTACTGGCATTGGTCATTAAGGTATATTGATCGAGCCGACGCTGAAATTCATCACCTTTGACATTTTTAGTGCCTTTAAAAGCCAAGTGTTCCAGCAGATGCGCCAGACCACCTTTTCCTTTAGGATCATTCAGTGAACCGGTCAAATACACCGTATTCATAAAAATTTTATTTTCTTTATCATTCGGTGCCAGGATAATTCGTAAACCATTATCAAGACGATATTCCTCCACATTCTGTTCAGTTTTCACCAAAACAGGTTGTGCAAAACTCAGCGCACTACAACCCGACAACAAAATCGCCAAGCTTAAATTCTTATAACGTACCAACATTATTCATCCAGATTTTCAATGTAAATTTTTATTCGCGCTCATTTTAGAGAATGATTCTTATTCTGAATAGTCTTTTCTAAATTGAATCATTAAAATAACATGCCGCCTTGCCTGACGACATGCATATCTATGTAATCAGAGATTAAAGATAAAGTTCAGCCTGCATATATAATTTGCCATAACCCGAAATTTCAATTCGTTCCTGATCTTGCAAAGCACAATAAAGTACACCACCGCGCGCTGATGCCTGATAAGCGACCAGTTCATTTTTACCCAGTTTGTCTGCCCAAAGTGGCGCAATTCCGGTGTGAATAGACCCTGTGACCGGGTCTTCATTGATTCCGTTACTCGGTGCAAAATAACGTGAAATACAATCATATTGTGTATCTTGCGAGGTAATCGCGACATCTAAAAAGCTATTCTGAGCAGTAATCGCGGTACGCTTGCCATTTAATTGTTTTAATAATTCAAAATCAGGTGATTCATCTAGCACATCCTGTACTGACTCATATTCGACAATATAACCTTGTGCATTCAGATAAACCTGCTTAAACGGTTTGCTCAATGCCTGTCTTAAGGCTTCAGGATATTCTGTGACGGCTACTGCGCGGCGAATTGGAAAGTTCATTCTGATCTTGCCATCTGTATCCTGATCAACCACAAAGATCCCCAGATCTTTCACATGAAACTGGATCGTTTTTGCCGTACCAAATTGATTGAATAATACAAAGCTGCTGGCCAAGGTTGCATGACCACAAAAATCCACCTCCTTGGTCGGGGTAAACCAGCGAATAGCATAATTTTCTGCATCAATTATTTTCACAAAAGCTGTTTCAGACAGATTATTTTCCAAGGCGATATTTTGCATCAGTTCATCTTCGAGCCAGTCCTCCAGCACAATCACCGCAGCTGGATTTCCTTTAAACAGTTCCGTGGTAAACGCATCGACCTGGTACATTTTCATTTTCTGAAGTCCTCAATATCACAATCTCTAGTTTAAAAGCTTTTTGCAAGAGTGAACTTGAATATGCTAATAATCTAACTAATCTAGCCACTTAAATACACCAATATAGTGAATGATGCGGTATGACCAACCCCCATCTTCAAAGTGTTCTCCTAGAAAAATCCTATCGGCTGGGTAGGCTGAGCCTGCATGATGTACCTGAAAAATTAGCACCATCTGGCCTAAGGTTATTTAAATTCTTTGGTTTTGATATTTCTCTGGGCAAGGCTGTGCTGCATAAATACTCTGCGAGCTGATTCCCGGGCCGTATAACCAGCAAATGCATGATCTGTTTATTGGCAAGCTGATTGCAGCCGATGCCAATGATCAGTCTTCCGCGACAGTCACTGACATTATCATGTAGTGAGTGAAGAATGGAAAAGTACTCATCATGTGACTGGTGGACAATTTTATAGCATTGGCAAGGCGGTAAGCGTTGATGATTCGGACGTATAATTTTTTAAATGGGACATAAACAAAAATTATCCCGGATGAGCAGATAATATCTGCAAGCCCAGAGCATCTGAAATTATGCTACTTTATTCTCAATCTTCATTTGGTTTGATGCGCTATGATGCCTTTTAAAATTCACTGTATTGATGTCCAGAACTCGCTGCAAAATTATATCTGGTTGCTGGAACATACGGCTTCTCATCAGGTCGCAGTCATTGACCCGACCGAAGCAGGATTGGTGCAAGATTATTGTGCCGAACACGGTTTAACCTTAAGTCAAATCTGGTTAACGCACTGGCATAAAGACCATATTGGCGGTGTGCCCGGCTTAATTCAGGGACAAAATCTGCCTGTTTATGGCCCGCGTGCAGAACTCAGTAAAATTCCGTTTATCACGCATCCACTTGAGCATGAAGAACAGTTCAGCTTTCATGGGGCAGATGTTCAAGTGATCGCAGTACCAGGCCATACATTAGGCCATATCGTTTACTTCATTGATGCGATTGATGTGCTGTTCTGTGGCGATACTTTATTTGCCATGGGCTGTGGCCGGGTTTTTGAAGGTACTTATTCACAGATGTATCATTCACTGTCACGTCTGGCAGCCTTACCGCCGCGTACGCAGGTCTATTGCACGCATGAATATACCCTGTCGAATGCCCAGTTTGCCAAACACGTCGAACCGGACAATCAGGCAATTCTGGAACGCTTCGAGCATATCGAACGCTTGCGTATGTTAGGCCAGTGCACGCTGCCAAGCAGCATTGAAGATGAATTACAAACCAATCCTTTCCTGCGTGCGGATAGTGTGGAAGAGTTTCAGCGCTTGAGAACCCTGAAAGATCAGTTCTAGAGTTAAAGATCCATGTTAAAGAATCTGGTGACTTTGCGCATAAGCATCCAGTTCGTCTTGAGTGACGACACGCACTGCCTGCATTTCGTCAACACGTACCAGCAGCAAACCAGCTAAGGCCGGTTGATAACGACGTGCACTACCAAACGGCGTATAGGCTACTTTCGATTGCACTGTAAAATTCAACCAGTCCTCATGTCCCAGCATCACAGCAACCGGATCTAAGCCCTGTTGCTGCATCCATTCAATTTGCTGATTCACATTGTGTTCAATCGTCAGTTCAGTCATGGCAATCGTATTTAATTCAAGAATTACATTTTTGATAGTATAGCGTATGCATCTCAAACGATAGCTCAGAAAACCAGCAGCTGCTAATGATCCGATTAAATAATCAATGCAACTTTAATATGCCGATGCTTCGGCATTCCCTATTCTTACATTTTATGGTGTTGATAAAGTTCAAATTTAGATCAATAGCAAAATAAGCCTTTGAAATTAAACTATAATTAAATTTATTTACATGCTATAAAAACTTAATATTTAGTTACAACCTATTCAATATTATAAAAATCATTTACTTAAGTCATAAACTGCTTCTTTAGCGAGCATACGATGTTCACTAAACATTCAAATTAGATTAAATTAATTAAATATGGGAATTTGCCCTTTAAAACAAAATTTCTCACCCTTATTTAAGATAGAACAATGATGAAGGAGTGATCTCGTGAAAAAAGTGGTTAAAGCTAAAAATCTGATTGCATTTCGACTATGGTTAGAAAAATTAGGATATTCCGTTCGCACCCTGGCTGATGATCGTGGTTTCAGTTTCAGTTTCAAAAAAGAATACGGTCTGGTCACCTGTGATCTGGCCGGCAATGCACTCGCGATCCAGCTGGGTGAGGAATTTGAAGATCATTTAAAAGCCTGATGCAGGTTATTTTCAATCAAAAAAATAAATAAATTATTCCACTGATTCAGCAACTCTATTCTCCAATCTTTAGTCCGTTTCGACGGGCTTTTCTTTTTATCTTGATTAAATAAATTTCAGGCAATAAAAAAGCAAGGCATCAGCCTTGCTTTAATATAATGGTGGGGACGGAGAGACTCGAACTCTCACACCTCGCGGCGCTGGAACCTAAATCCAGTGCGTCTACCAATTTCGCCACGTCCCCATCGGGGTACCAACTTAGCGTTGGATTTTTTCAAACTTTGGCAGAGGATCAAGGACTCGAACCTTGACGAACGGTTTTGGAGACCGTCATGCTACCATTACACCAATCCTCTACTCGGCCAGTTTACTCAATTGCTCAAGTAAATTGGTGGGGACGGAGAGACTCGAACTCTCACACCTCGCGGCGCTGGAACCTAAATCCAGTGCGTCTACCAATTTCGCCACGTCCCCGATGGCTGTGTATATTATAGAGATAGACCGTCATTGACAAGCGATTTTACAAGCAATCACATTCTATTCCGCTAGAAATTAAACAGTTAATTATATTTTTTTACTTTTGATAAAATTTATCAAGACAATTTGACTCTTTGAAGACGAAACCACAAATTCAGTATTTTAAAAGGTCTCAGCTTTATTTTGTGTCATAAAACCAAAATGTATAAAAAACAAACTACAGATCAAGCCTTATATTTTATGGCCTCGGCATTCAAAATAATGCAACCATGCTTTTTATATAACTTCCGTCACACACGTTCTATCAAGCAAAATAAGGATTTAAGAATAAGATCAATGAAAATTGCTGTATAAAATTTCAGGCAATAAAAAAGCAAGGCATTAGCCTTGCTTCAATATAATGGTGGGGATAGAGAGACTCGAACTCTCACGCCCAGAAGGCGCTGCGACCTGAACACAGTGCGTCTACCAATTCCGCCATATCCCCATGGCTGTGTATATTATAGCGATCAGACCCGATTCACAAGCAATTCTGTAGCAGGAAAATACTTTTATATCAAAATTTAAGCAATTAATTCAGTATTGCGCAAATACTGACCTATTTGCACTGTTGTCGCCTAGTTTCATCGAGACAGATCAAATCAATACGCACCACAGGAGAATCACATATTCAAATTTAGACTTTAGCTGACTTGGATAATATCAATTATTGCATCTAATAAAACAAAGTTTCCTAAAGTTCTGCCCTTTCCTGAGCATTGACCCGTTTTCTAACGTTCTTTAACAGACTAAACCTATGCGTAAAAGACAGCAAAATTTTACAGCTTAAAAAAGCTGGTATAAATTTCAGGCAATAAAAAAGCAAGGCACCAGCCTTGCTTTAATATGATGGTGGGGACGGAGAGACTCGAACTCTCACACCTCGCGGCGCTGGAACCTAAATCCAGTGCGTCTACCAATTTCGCCACGTCCCCATCGGGGTACCAACTTAGCGTTGGATTTTTCAAACTTTGGCAGAGGATCAAGGACTCGAACCTTGACGAACGGTTTTGGAGACCGTCATGCTACCATTACACCAATCCTCTACTCGGCCAGTTTACTCAATTACTCAAGTAAATTGGTGGGGACGGAGAGACTCGAACTCTCACACCTCGCGGCGCTGGAACCTAAATCCAGTGCGTCTACCAATTTCGCCACGTCCCCAATGGCTGTGTATAATATAGAGATCATTTCCAGCTGACAAGCCGTTTATAAGAAAAAAACACTCGTTTGATTAAATAAGAAACAATCCCGATTTTATTGTATTTTTCTCATTCGATTTCAGTCACTAAGTAGTGTTTAACCGCTTTAAAATCTGCCAACCGATGCTGTTTTTGCTTGCCTAGCATCAGCGCTAACAACTTTTCAAAAATCTGAATTTGTTCAGGCAACTCAACTTTTAGGCGCTGACAATGTAAAAACGCCCAATCCAGATAGTCAGTTGCCTGCAAGCGCTGTCCACTCAGCCATTCATAAAAAATCACGCCCAAAGCATAAACTTCGCTCTGCAAGCTTTTGGCTTTTCCTTGGAATAATTCCGGTGCCATATAACGTGGTGTGGCATTCAGCTCATCCACTTTCTGATCCAGAGCTTGCACTTGTTCAAAATCAAGCAGACATACCCTGCCCTGAGCATCAACAAAATGCTCCCGCTTTAAATCCGCATGTAAATAGCCCAGCTGTTGCAGGCAGAGTAAAGGTTCTACCGCTTGCAGCAAATGTTGTCGAATCTGCGTTACAGAAAGTTGATCTGGCATGATCTGAAAATGTGCTGGTGCATCGACCAGAATCAAAGCCTGTTCAAATTGTTCATGTTGAATGGTGAATGGCTGTTGAATAATTTGATGGGGAAGGAAAAAATTCAGATCACTCGAACGGCTATGCGTTTGATAAAAATTCAGCTCCTGCTGCCAGCCCAGCTCTGCATGCGGAGATGATATTGAGCTGTCAGATTTAGTCGACACTTGAGTTTTTAGCCAGAATGCGGGCTGACCCGCAGCATAATACAGGCGTCGGCCAAAACCCAGACTGCGGGTTTTGGTTCTTGGTTGAAAATCGAAAGTATCAAGATGATCTAAATTAAGTGGTTGCAATATATTCAGGCTTTGGATCAGCAGTATATTGATAATTTAGCAGTTCCAGACAATGCTGAATAGTTTTCCCCACCCGTTCCTGAGTCTCGATTAAGGAAATTTTTGGCCAAGTGGCCCGTTCGCCTTCGCGCTGCAAGATTTTAAAGAGATAGGGCCGTGGATTTTGCAGCATATAGCTATAGTGGCGCAGGCTATATTTACCGACAATATTCACATCGCCATAATAACGCTGATCGACCACCCCATAGCCGTGATCGAGTATGCGGCGTACAGGTGGCAAGCTTCCGGCATGTTCCCGGGCAAAATCCATTACCCCTTTGGTAATCACTGCGCCCTGCCGGCGTACAATGCGTTGTGGCCAGCTTAAAGTACCTTTACGGAAACGTGAAATATCATCTTGCATAAAGGGCACGATGTGCGGATTTACCTGACTGGCGATGGTGTAATTGATATTGTACAGCCGGGACATTTTCTCCTGAGGAAAATCACTGCGCACACTGCCATCCACCCAGCGGGTTGCCCCCATATAAGGGGTATATTGACCATCATAACGTTTACTGGTCAGACGTACCGGTGGAAATAAAATAGGAACGGCACAGGAAGCCAATACCGCACTCCAGACCAATACATCTGGAGAGGTATAGGCATTTAAAATACGGGCATCCTGTGCTGAATCATAAGGTGCAACCGCAATATTGATATGCAGACCCGAGGTTTTTAGTGCTTCTTCAAAAGTTAGATCGCCTAAATTTTCGACCAGAAACTTTTTCAGGTATTTGACATCTGCCAGACCGCCATTACCTTTCAGCAATTCACCCATGGTCCGGAAATGAAAGGCCTCATGAAAGAAATTATGCCCTTTCAAGAGATCGACATACTGCGAAGGCTTGGATACACCCAGCATGGCAGTCATGATGGCACCAGCACTGGAGCCCGACATCACCTTCGGCAACAAATCCTGCTCCATGAGGGCCTTGCAGACGCCAGTATGAAACAATCCCAAGGTCGAGCCACCTGAAAACATCAGGGCTGGCTGACCATAAGCACGCTGACAGCCTTTAAAAAATTCGATTTTTTCTTCAATATTCAAACAAACACAATCTGTCGAAGCAATATGGGCCAAACCTTGGCTCACTTGCTCCACATAATCTTCAATAATTGTTTTGGTACCAACATAGGCTTCGGTGAACAATAAAGGATGGGCAATATTGGCAATATCGTAACTCAAGCCTTCACGCAGGATATACATCAGGTCGCGGGTACGTTTTTGTTGTCTGTAGCGTCTTAATTTACCCAAACGATGCGCAATCACCTCTGCATCAAAATAAGGAGAGCTATTGTCGAATTTCCACTCCTGTGCCCCGGATTCCTCATCTATTTTTAGCGCAATATATTTCCATTCCTCATAAGATTCAGCCTGTTGCAGCTGCTGCTTGAGCTTTTTAATACGATAGGCCTGATGTGGATTAATGTCCTGAGTAAAATCTTTAAACAGCATCTGCCTTCTTCCCTATATTGTATTTTTCATTCATCTTGCACGGAGTAGAAAATATGCACCGATCTGTTCTTGACAACAATAGCGAAAATTCTCTGCTTTAAGCAAATTATCACACTTTTCAGGCTTTGACTGTGAATTTTAGGGTGATAGTATTCTAGACATAATTTTAAATCTGTAATGCTGAGATCATGGCGAAAATTGAGTTAGCTGACAATATCTTGAATACCCTTTCGACTGTTCTGTTGCAACTTCAGCAAAGTCTGCCCGAGCTAAAACATGCTCCTGATTTTTCTGCCCATGCCTATAAATGGCAAAATGGCGAACTCAAACCGATTCATCAGCTTAGACAGATGGAACTGGCCGATTTAAAAGGGATTGAGCGACAAAAAGAAAAAGTCATCCAGAATACTTTGCAGTTCTTAAATGGCTTGCCTGCCAATGATGTCTTGCTGACTGGTTCGCGTGGCACCGGTAAATCCTCTATCGTTCGTGCCCTGCTGACCGAATACGCAGCGCAAGGTTTACGCCTGATTGAGATTGAACGCGATGACTTGTCAGAACTTCCGGAAATTCAAAAACTGATTGCAGACCGTCCTGAAAAGTTTATTGTCTATTGTGATGATCTGGCCTTTAATGCAGAAGATGAAAATTATCGCAGTTTAAAAAGTGTATTAGATGGTTCATTGCAATCGGGTTCGAGTAATTTTGTGATTTATGCGACCAGTAACCGCCGCCATTTACTGCCAGAATTTATGCATGAAAATACGCCTGTCACCCGGGTCGATGTTCCGCAATATACTGAGCTACATCCTCAGGAAGCAATTGAAGAGAAGATTTCGCTATCTGACCGTTTCGGCTTATGGCTGTCTTTTTATCCAATGGATCAGAATTTATATCTGGAAATTGTAGAGCATTATCTTAAAAAGGCTGAGATGGAATTGACCCCGGAAACCCGAGCCGAAGCCTTGCGCTGGTGTCAGGCACGCGGTCAACGTTCGGGACGTGCCGCGTATCAGTTTTCCAAGCACTGGATTGGGTCGCAGCAGTTAAAAATCCTATAATCCCGTACAATTTCGCTATCAATTCACAACTATTGATAGCGTCTTTTCTTATTCTTAAAACAACTAAAACGATGACAACAATGTTCAATAAAATATTTATAAGCCTATTTTCTGATTTCAACTACCGCAATCTATGCGCAAACGAATGGGTCGGTTCAAAAAGCATCCGACTGTCAATCCGATCTTTTTAATGGAAACTTTTGCTCAAAAACAAATATTGCCCAATATCGACATGCTTTAAAAACATCAAAAGCAAATTTTAATTATCAATATATTCTATTAAATGGTGGCATTAGACACTCGAACAGGTCTTGCATATCCACTCACTTATCAGTTTACTGGCTGGGACGATGATAAAGACAATATCATCAAAAAGCCTAGTTACACTTACTCATTGAAAGATTCAAAAGTATGTATCATGGGTTCACAGTACGATGGTGATGTTGGCACACATGAAACTTATAGCAATATACGTAATTGCTTCCATCTGATCAAAGAAGGCAAACACACCTCTTTCCAATCAACCTATATAAATAAAGTTCAGTATAAATATGATGTCAAAACAAAAACATGGCAGCCTGATCAACTCTGACCTCATCCGTAACTAAGCAAATAAAAAAAGAGGCCTAAGCCTCTTTCTGTCAAGCTGAATTTATACTTCCGCAGGATTGGTTAATTCCGTCATTGGCCAACGTGGTGTCGTCGTCACCGCCAAGCCATCCTGTTGCCCTGCTTTTAAACGCTGATAACCGGCAAAGGCAATCATCGCGCCATTATCAGTACAGAGTGCCGGTTCTGCATAATAAACAGTCGCTTTAATTTTGGCTAAATCTGCTTCTAAACGCTCACGTAAGCGTTTGTTGGCACTGACACCACCGGCAATCACTAAGCGCTTCAAGCCCGTCTGTTTCAATGCTTTGACTGACTTTTTCACCAAGGTATCGACAATGGCTTCCTGAAAACTTGCTGCAATATCTGCATCACGGTTTTCATCACCCAGTTTTTTCATTTGTACAGATACAGCAGTTTTTAAACCGCTAAATGAGAATTCCAGCCCTTGATGGAGCATTGGACGTGGGAAAGCAAAAGCAGCAGGATTGCCTTGTTCAGCCAGTTTGGAAATGTTTGGCCCACCTGGATAGGGCAGACCCATCATTTTCGCCACTTTATCGAATGCTTCTCCGGCTGCATCATCAATCGATTCACCCAGCAATTCATACTGGCCAATGCCATAGGCTGCCATCAGCTGTGAATGCCCACCAGAGACCAACAGCGCCACAAATGGAAATTCTGGCGCTGTTTCAGACAATAATGGTGCAAGCATATGCCCTTCCATATGATGAACACCAATTGCCGGTTTGTTCAGTGCAAAGGCCAAAGTTCGACCAAACAACGCACCTGTCATTAATGCGCCCATTAAACCTGGCCCACGCGTATATGCAATGGCATCAATTTCCGATTTTTTGACGTCAGTTTGCTCCAATAATTCATTCATTAATGGAATTAGTTTACGCACATGATCACGTGACGCCAGCTCTGGAACCACACCGCCATATTCTGCATGCAGTTTAATCTGGCTATAAAGCACCTGCCCGCGTAAACCCAACTCGCTGTCATACAGCGCAAGTCCTGTTTCATCACACGACGTTTCCAAGCCTAAAACGATCATTAAACTGCCTATAACCTGTATCAATTCTATTGCAGTCACTATTATATGCTTGTGGTATGAGATGTAAATGAGTAAAATACTGACCTTCACTTGTGATCACAGGCATTCGGCCTGCGATCTTATCCATAACTTTATGAGGATTCTTCATGCCACAAGTTAAATTGAAAGAAGGCGAACCAGTAGACGTAGCTATCCGTCGTTTCAAACGTTCATGCGAAAAAGCGGGTGTTCTAGCTGACGTACGTAAGCGTGAATTCTACGAGAAACCAACTCAAGAACGTAAGCGCAAAAAAGCTGCTGCTGTTAAACGCTACCAAAAGAAATTGGCACGTGAATCAGTACGTACGACTCGCCTTTACTAAGATTAATTTGTGATTGACTGCCTGGATTAAATAATGACGACTTTAAAAGACCAAATCACGGATGTTTTGAAAGCAACAATGCGTGCAAAAGAAATGTCCAAGCTGACGGTCATACGTGGTCTACAGGCGGCAATTAAGCAAATAGAAGTCGATGAGCGCAAAGAACTTGACGACGCTCAAGTTCTTGCGGTCATTGAAAAACAAATTAAACAACGTAAAGAATCGATCAAGGCCTTTGATGGTGCTGGTCGAGAAGATTTAGCTAGTAAGGAACAAGCCGAGGTTGAGGTGTTATCTCAATTTCTACCAGAAGCTATGACTGAGGAAGAACTTGATTCCATCATTGCGCAAACGATTGCAGCGCAAGAAGCTACTAGCATGAAAGATATGGGTAAGGTGATGAATTCTCTGCGTCCGCTCATAGCCGGGCGCGCCGATCCTGCACAAGTTTCAGCTAAAATTAAAGCGAAACTTGCTTAATCCCACTTCTCTAATATTCGATCTTTAACGTTGAACTGACTTTTTATAAAAGACAGTTCTTAACGTATTCTTATTGCAAATAACAGTCAACCTGATAACGTTTCAGCAATTGCATCTCTTTTGAAGATTTCACTTCTATAATCACATCCTGTTTAGTTATCTTCTGAAACTGACGATCCAGATAAGCACGATTTTGGTCAGCCGCCTGATATAAGCGATCGGCATAACGTTGCACAATACTACAAAAATGTGAATTCTGTGCTGCGCTAAAACCTTGTTGCTGCGGATTCAAACCACCCAAGAATTGACGCGATTCCTTTTTATAGTCAGTATTAATACGCTCTACCGCATCTACATACTCAACAGCACTCGCAGCAAATACCGCATAATTCCACCCCAATAGACAGATGCCCAATAATATTTTCTTCATAGCATGCTTCAGATTTAATCGCACTGATCATTAAAAAAAGATTGTAGCCCGATTCAGTATATCCTGACCATATCATCCTGATATAAAAAGCTTAAAACCTGACTAAGGCTTAAATTTTATATTGACGTGCCTGCTGCATCTGTTTCAGGCGTTGGTTAATGGTTGCAGATAAAGATTGATTATTTTTCGCTGTACGCTGTGCATGTAATAATGACTTGATGGCAGTTTCCTCATAACCGGACCAGTATTCTACTTCTGCACGATAACGCAGCACATTGGCGGCCTTGATTGCCGATGCAGGCTCTGCATTGGTCGCCAGTTGCATCAGTCGCCAGCCGCTCACATCGCGGGAATTGGCATTCAAAAATTTTTGTACAATCTGTTTAGCTTGATCTGGTTGCTGGGCACGAATCAAGACTTCTGCATATTTATAATTGAGCGCGCGGTTTTCCGGCATGATTCGCGCTGCTGAAGCCACACTTTTCAGCGCTGCATTCAACTGGTTCTGACCTAAGTAAATATCAGTCTGAAACAAGACCAATAAAGGATGCATCTGGTTATGCTTTTTCGCCTGATCTAAAGCAGCCTGTGCGGCCTGAAAATCACTTTGCTGTATCTGGTAGGCAGCCAAAGCAAGCTGACCGGCAAAATTATTCTGCCGATTCATCAAACTGAGCTGCTCCTCACTGGTCTGGCGAGACAGCACCCTGCTATACCATTTGATAATCTCAAAGTCCTGATCATTCAGCTTAGGTTTGACCGCAGGCAGCTGATTGGCACGTAAACGTGCTTCACTCATACGCTCAGTCGTCAATGGATGAGTAAACCAGAAATCCGGCAGGAAGCTTAAGCGACTGGTCGAGCGATGCATGACTTCGAAGAAGTCTGCCATACTATGCGGGTTATAGCCGGAACGATACATGTATTGCATGCCAATTCGGTCTGCTTCACGCTCCTGATTACGACTATAAGTCAGCTGTTTATCCATCAACGCGGCTTGCGAACCCATCATCACCGCAGCACCCGCATCACCATCCGCCTGAGAGGCCACCAATGCCCCGACCAGAATTCCGGCCAATGCCAGCAAACCCTGCCCCTTAAAAGCATCTTGAGAGCGACTGTAATGACGTTGTGTGACATGTGCAATTTCATGCGCCATCACCCCCGCCACTTCATCCATATTTCGGGCTGAATTGATTAAACCAGCATTAAGAGCAAACAGCCCTCCCGGCACAGCAAAAGCATTAATTTGTGGATCATTAATCACCAGCAAACCAATGGGCTGTTGTAACTGAGTCTGACTGAGAATATGAGAAAATACCGACAGCAGCTGGTCTTCCAGCCATGGATTCTGCATGACTGGCATTTGCTTATGCACTTCGCGATAGACTTTTTCACCGATCATTCTTTCTTTTTGCTGATCGAGTAAACCCACGCCTGTACCAATATCAGGCACAGAAAAGTGTGCAGTCGCTTGATTAAAATCATGGCTAGAGCTATGCCCTGTCACCATGCACATCGTTAAGCCACACGCCAACGCCAATCGTTTCAATGAAAAATCTCTAAATCTATTGTTCTAAGCTGCCTTGAATATAGCATTGAAAAATGGGCATATACGCAAGAAAATGTTATTTAATATTATTGAAACTCAGGATTAACCACATAGCGTGGCACTCGCCCTTCTAAAGCATCCACCAGATTCTGATAGGCCAATTCGGCCATTTTTTTACGGGTTGCAGCCGTCGCAGAACCCACATGTGGCAATGTAACCACATTGTCCAACTGAAATAATTCAGATTCTTTTAAAGGTTCTTTCTGATAGACATCGAGACCGGCAGCAAAAATCTGCTTGGCTTTTAAAGCGTCAATTAAAGCCTGCTCATCAATGACTGAGCCACGTGAAATATTCACCAATACCGCATGTGGTTGCATTTTTTCCAACTCAGCCGCTGCAATCAGCGCTTTAGAATCAGCATTTAAGTCAACCGCAATAACGACAAAGTCGGAACGCTGTAATAGTTCATCTAAGTCAGAATACTGTGCATTCAGGCCTTGGGCCAATTCTGGTTTTTCACGGCGATTATGGTACAGAATATTCATATTGAAACCATAAAAACCACGACGTGCAACTGCAGCTCCAATATGACCCAGACCGATAATACCTAAAGTTTTTCCAAAAATATCCAGACCAAATTGTGCTTCACCGACAGTACGCTGCCATTGTCCTTGTTTGGTCCAGTGATCCAGATAAGCCACTTTACGTGCCGCAGACATCAACAATGTAAAAGCCAGATCTGCCGTGGTTTCAGTCAGTACATGCGGGGTATGGCTGAGATAGATATTTTTTTCATTTAAATAATCAAGTTCATAGTTGTCATAACCGACACTGACACTAGAAATGACTTTAAGCCGGGTGGCAGTCGCCAGATTGTCACGATTCAGCAATCGACCTGCACCAATCATGCCATCGGCATCCTGAACCTCCTGCAAAAGCTGCCGGTTCACATCGCCTAACTTGGGTTGTATATAAGCGACATCATAATGTTGTTCAAGTTTATTTTGAATATCAGCATCGATCTGACTAAATACAACCACTTTTTGTTTCATATTTTTTATTCCAAACTCATATTATTTCAAGCTGGCAGACCTATTTTGCATAAACTGCCATAAACGTTTTTTCAGAATTGGCTGATCTAGCATTTCCTGTAAAGAAGCCAACTGGATTATTTTACTATTTGAAATATAAGGTACAGTTCCCAAAAAAATAATATTTTTCTCGGCACTCATCCCATCGAGAAAACCCTGAATATAAGAGTCCACACCGCGCCCATCCTGAACATTGGCCCAAGGAAATGGCCAGTTCAGCTCACAAAACTCGCTGACCACTGCACGCTGGATATTCGTCCATAAATTCTGGGTTTCTTCAGTCATTGCAGTCGCATCAATCACAATACTGCAATGGGCCAGACTTAAAATCTGCAAACTAAATGGCAGAATTTGTATGATTTCACGCTGTTCCTGAACCAGTACTGGCGTGGGCACTGATACCACAGGCATGACTTCAGCTTCGGGCTGAATAACCGGCTCAGGAATTGATAGATCTGTAAATACCTCGGGCTGCTTGGACTGAGGCAAGACAATGTCACTGTGAAATTCTGGTGCAGCCTGATCACGCCAGATCGAGACCTGATGTGGCTGACATGCGCTGTCCCTAGGAATCCAGAGATCAATTCCTAATGTTGCCAGTATGTCACGCTGATGCCCTATCATCTTTTCATCATCACCAATTTCAGGCTGAACATTTTAGCCGGATTGCCTCTACTTTGCCGAACTTTTTCCGCTTTTCTTTTTTATCCTGATGGATTCTAATACAAAGTCGATCTGCCTGCTAAAAACTGTACTTTTAATACTCAATTAAATCACTGCCTCTGTTATAACAGATGCAGTTTCAAACTGTGAATTGTTGTCTTCTTTTTTACATAATGGTTAAACTGTTTTTCTTCAACATTTGTTGAATAATCTGCTCTGCCTCAAAACCCAAGCGCCAATAAAGCAGTTCCATCACATCCAGTTCGTCCTGAGTCACAATACGGTCGCTCCACAAACAGGCTTCTGCGATACCCAAAATCCCGAGACGTTCACGCAGTAAAAGTCCCGCAATATCATTCAGAATTTCCGCCAGATCAATCGGCTCATCAGAAATTTCATTGTATAAGTCCAATTCTCGAGCCGACAAAATCCGGTTTAAAATGCGTTCGCGAACCTCAAGCTGGTTTCCGCTATTAATCTGCTGCACATGCAACAAGGCATCAATCAGACGCACAATCTGGGGCTTAACTTCATCCAAAGCTGTTGGAATATGTGCGGGCAATAGATTCAGCTCATATTTGACACATTCCAGCAATAAGGCATCGAGCAAGCCAATTTCACCATCTTCCTGAATAATTCGTGCCAGTTTCATCAAAAACTGACGTGCAACTGTGGTGGGCATCCCGCCAATATTCTTGCAGGCTTGCTGGAAAATCGAAATATGCACCCGCCCATCCAGATTCAGCAGTGAATCTACAATGGCGCGGCTCACCTCAGCCTCAGTCGGAATAAATTCACGATATTGACGAATCATCAAAATGGCAACCATGACTTCACGCGAGCCGGTCGCCGTCTGCAATGCACGTTCAAGCAACTCCGGACGCGGCATACTCAGCCGCAGCTCTGGATTCAGTGGCTTGATCGCATCTTTAATTGCAAAGCTGATTGGAGATAGACGCAACAACGGCAGAGGCTGTGGCGAACTCCAGCTCATCGCAGTCTCGGGCACCACTTCTTCCAGAGAACGAAATAAACTGAATAAAGGCTGATTCTTGAGTTTCTTCAAGTTCTCGAGCTGCAAATCCTGAATCAGGGCAGGATTTAATTCATAAATTCGTTGATTAATATTTGGGTGAATATTCAACCAGTTTTGCGGACTCAAGGAATTGGCAAAACACATATGTGAAATGGATTCGGCATATTCACTATAGATTTGCGAACCGGAATGATGCACATGAATTCTGAGTAAAGTCTGGATATTGGCATCATTTTGAATCAGGCGGCGAGTTTTCTGGTCATTCTTAAAAGTGCGTCCACCCAGTGAAATATATTTAATAAAGCGTGTGATCAATACCCCCAAACTGCCAATCAGCCAGATTACTGCGCCAATTGCGACATAAAAGGTTTCAAACTTATTTTCACGTCGAATATCAGTTCGATAGAAACCAGATTTGGCAATTTTGCTGCCCCACTGGCTAAAGGTGGTTAAACTGCTATACAAAATTTTTAAGCGGGTATTTTCCGCAGTTTCACCCGACAGAATTTTATTAAATTCGTGACTGAGTAAACCATACAGCTCGACTTTATCCAGAGTTTGTACCGCACCCCAAGTCAGAATAATCGCGGTATCTCGCGGGCTAAAACCCGCCGTCAGCGTATTAACTCCAACTTCATCGGGCAGTACATACACCGCCGGAGGTTCAATTAAAAAGGTATCGGCCAGCTGCTGGGTAATTTGCAGTGCCGCACTTTCCTCAGGAATACTTTCCATCGGGCTGAGACGGCGCGCACCCATCTGTTTTGCCAGCGAATAACCGCCATTCCGGAAAAGATAAAATTCATAGATGACCGAGATCAGCATCACACATAACAGCAACGCAATCAGATAAGGACTGAGCATATGCCAGAAAATAGACTGGGTAGAATCAACATAAAAAACGAATAGACCAACAACGGTATTGATAATAAAAATAGTTAACAGCACAGCAATCAAGCAGAAGCTTACAGGCAATACGATATTCTTGTTTTTTATAAAATCATATCCTACGTTGCGCAATGTAGAACCCTAGTTAAGATTATTTTCAATGGGTTCATCATAAAACAAAAAAGCGGGAAATTCCCGCTTTTTCATGATGATTTTAAGCGCTTAGACTTCACGTACGCCAGTTAAATCCACAGAAGCTGCATCGATATTCACATCGATGTAATTCCCTTCTTTCATGGCACTGTCACTACGTTTTTGCTGTAGATCATCCAGATACTGCGCATCAATACCACCCGCGACATAAACGCCGTCAAATACCGAACAGTCAAAATCTTTCAGATCTGGCACTTTGGTGGTTCGAACTGCATCTTTTAAATCTTCCAGATCCTGGAACACCAAACGGTCTGCACCAATAATTTCACGAATTTCTTCAACGCTACGATCTGAGGCAATTAGCTCTGATTTTGCCGGCATATCGATACCGTACACGTTTGGATATTTCACCATCGGTGCTGCGGAAGCAAAGAAGACTTTTTTCGCACCAGAATCACGTGCCATCTGGATAATTTCATTACAGGTCGTACCACGCACAATCGAGTCATCGACCAATAGTACGTTTTTACCCTTAAATTCAAGCTCAACCGGGTTCAGTTTTTGACGTACCGATTTTTTACGTAGTTGCTGACCTGGCATAATAAAAGTACGACCGATATAACGGTTTTTCATGAAACCTTCACGGAATTTCACACCCAGCATATTGGCAAGTTCCAATGCAGAAGTACGTGAAGTATCCGGAATCGGAATCACCACATCGATATCATGCTCTTCACCCCACTCGCGCAGAATTTTTTGCGCCAGCTTCTCACCCATTTTCAGACGTGCTTTATACACCGAGATTCCATCAATAATGGCATCCGGACGGGCAAAATACACATATTCAAAAATACATGGACGATATTCAGGATTGCTCGCACATTGCTTGGTAAAGAAATTACCTTGTAAATCGATAAATACCGCTTCACCTGGCTGAATATCACGCTCAACTTTGAAGCCCAGCGCAGTAATCGCAACCGATTCAGAAGCTATGATATATTCCATGCCCTGTTCAGTTTCACGTGAACCGTAAATCAGTGGACGGATACCATTCGGATCACGGAAGCCCACCAGACCTTGTCCGGTAATCATTGCTACCACACCATAAGCGCCTTTACAACGCTCATGCACACGTGTTACCGCATGGAAAATATCTTCCGAAGTCGGCACCAATTTGCCATGTTTTTGCAATTCATGCGCTAGCACGTTTAGCAGCACTTCTGAATCAGAATCCGTGTTCATATGACGTAAGTCAGTTTTGAACAGGTCATCGTGAATTTCTTCGGCATTGGTCAAATTACCGTTATGCGCCAAGGTAATTCCATACGGCGAGTTCACATAAAATGGCTGTGCTTCTGCACTGCTCGATGAACCGGCTGTTGGATAACGCACATGACCAATCCCGTAATTTCCTTTCAAGGCACGCATATGACGGGTATGAAATACATCACGCACCATCCCATTGTCTTTACGAAGGAACAGACGCCCTTCATCACATGTCACGATCCCAGCTGCATCTTGTCCACGATGTTGTAACATCGTTAATGCATCAAACAACATTTGGTTAACGGGTGATTTACCAGCTATACCAACTACTCCACACATAGCAACCTCGCAGACAAGCTAGGATTAATAAAAAGGATTATTTGTAGACTCATCTGCAGCTCCAGATTTGGACGATGTTTCAGATGATACAGCTGAAGGTTTCGATGTCCCTTCAGGCTTGATATGTTGTAGTGCACCATTCGCGGCGTCTTTCGACATTTGAGTCGCCCAAGGCGCATAAGGCAATAAGGCTTGAATAAACTTGGACTGTTTCCAGTGCGGTGAGCTTTCTACCCACGGGCCAATGCCTTGCATGGTAATCAGCACAATCAGCAAGCCTTTCAGGCTACCAAAGACACCACCTGCCAGACGGTTAAGCGGACCCAGTTTAAGACTCTTTAAAATACGGTTTAAAAGCGCAGTGACGATCCAGGTCAGAACCACAATTAACAGGACGATAAAGGCGAAGGCTGCTATCTTTTGTACGACTGGATCTGTACTCAGAGCAACCATAGACGGCGCAAGTAGCGTTGAATATTTTGCCGCAACAATCAGGGCAAAGATCCATCCCACTAAGTTCGCAAAGGCTTTAATAAATCCTTGACGCAAACCGTTGAGCCCTCCAATGAGCAAGATAATCAGCAGAAAGATATCAATGGCATTCATAGGATTTAAAGTGCGTCTACACAATCTTTTACAAGTTCAGGTCCAGTATAGATGAGGCCACTATAAACTTGTACAAGGCTGGCACCTGCCTGTTTCTTGGCAACAGCATCTGCGCCTGAAAGAATACCACCCACACCAATCAAGGGAATTTGTCCTTTTAACACCTGAGCAAATGCAGCCAGACATGCGGTACTTTTCTCAAAGACTGGCGCGCCAGATAGACCACCTGCCTCCTCTGCATGCGCCAGACCTTCCACCCCTTCACGTGACAGTGTGGTATTGGTCACGATCAGGCCATCGATCTTGAATTGCAATAACTGTTTGGCAATAAAGGCAATATCGCTGTTATCCAGATCAGGCGCCACTTTGAGTACCAAAGGTACATAATGCTGGTATTCCTGCGCCAATTCAAGCTGACGGTTTTTCAATGTTTCAAGCAGTTCGGTCAGTGCATCACCACTTTGTAAACTGCGCAGATTTTTGGTATTGGGAGAAGAAATATTGACGGTAATGTAAGACGCATAATTATAGACTTTTTCTAAACAGATAAGGTAATCATCTACTGCTTTTTCTACCGGAGTATCAGCGTTTTTACCGATATTGATGCCGAGAATGCCTTTAAATTTGGCAGCTTTGACATTTTCCACCAGCTGATCTACACCCTCATTATTAAAACCCATACGGTTAATAATGGCTTTAGCCTGTGGCAAACGGAATAACCGCGGATGGGGATTGCCAGCTTGCGGTCGCGGGGTAATGGTGCCAATTTCAATAAAACCAAAACCTTGACCAGCAAGGGCGTCAATATAAGCACCATTTTTGTCTAAACCTGCCGCAAGACCTACTGGATTGGGAAATTCGATTCCCATACAAGTCACAGGTTTCGCAGCAACATTTTGACGCATCAAGCCCATTTTATGGGATGATTTTAATAGTGATAGTGTCAGCTCATGTGCACGCTCTGGTGCTAAAGAAAACAACAAAGGGCGGGCTAGAGAATACAACATATCTAGAAAAGTCTACTGCTTTTTAAGTCGGCATATTATAGGCATAGGCTGACAAAAAAACCATGCTTTGCAAATCTTTATTTTTACCGTTTATTGCACGGTCGCGGTTAATTTAATCTGTCCTGCTTCATTATTTAGTTCCATTTTCTCAACACTTAGACCCATTTGTGCCAGTTGAGTCAGGAAGTTTGCCAAAACTGCATAATTTTCATGCATGACCGCCAATTGAATTTTCCCATCTATTTGCTGCGATGCAACCGAAAGACCTTGTTGCTGTGCCACCCGCTGTACTTTCTCTGCAGCATCCAGCTGCATGTCTCCAGCAGGTTTCATGGTGACTGCATTACTTTGCATCCAGACAATGGTATCTTTCAGCTGATTTAAACGTTTCTGCTGGGTGTCTGCTGCCTGATGCATATACCAGAGTGCTGAACTGACCGCAGCCACAACTACAAAAATAGTGGTAAAAATCACCAATACCCGTTCACGTGCCGAGAGACTGTCCAGATAATCCCTCAGTTTTTCAAAAGATTGATCCATGCGATTTTGTAGCGCTTCGATGGCTTTCATTATTGCACCCTCACCAGCCCAATGGCACCTGTTCCGCTGGCCTGAATATTCCCCAGCTCCACTTTAAAGCCTTGCTGACTCAATTGCTTGGTCAATGCATTTAGCATATCTGATGAATTGGCTTTAAGCTCCATACTCAACACAGACGCATCATAATTGATCCGTTGTGCCACAATCTGGTTCTGCATCAAGACTGGTCCAATCCGACTAATCAGCTGTAATGCCTGTGTATCGGCGATCTGGCTTTGACGTAACTGCCCTTCAAACTGGCTTTTGATATTCTGCTCAGTGACCGGATAATTTTGCCCAAACCAGTACTTGAACTGATCAACGGCCTGTACAGCGGTCTGATTTGCCACTTTTTTATATTGATACCAGCGCACCGCATCATAACTAAACTGTAAGACTAATATGCCCAGAAATACAGCTGCGCATGCTTTCCAGTAACCGGAAATGGCACCTTCAGATTTGGCTTTGGGCAATACATTAAACGCATGCTGTTTAGGTTTTTTCAATACCGGAAGGACATACTGAAAAGATTCTAACTGCTCCTGTGTGACCAATGCTTCTAGGCTACTTAACTGATCCTGATTCAGACTACTGACTTTATAATGCAAATCTTTGGGCTGATAATCCAGATACAGACTCAGATCATCCAATGACTGGCCGATATATTCTGCCTCTCGTACCAACAAGCGCCCACCAATTTGGGTAATCACCCGCTGATTGGCTTCAGGAACCGGCAGCACCAAAAAGTCTGGCAGCAAAGCCGCCAGCTTGACGGGAATCAGGTTGAGAGAATACTGCAAGGTCTCGAGGGTAGAATTCGCAATCCCCATAATACTGACCTGATCAGGCTGCTGAAAATGATGCAGCACTTTCATGGCATCGACGGGCAGCACCACATATTCTTCAAGCAGATACTTGATGCCCTCATTGCCCATTTTTTTATATTGGCTCTTGGGCAAAGTCTGCTGCAAAATTTGCACATGACGGCTCGGGAAAAACACTACTGCTTCTTCGCCATGATGAGCCTGAATCTCCTGAATCAACTGCTCAAGTGTGGCCGCAGTGTTCCAGAATTCCCCAGTTGACCATTGCCAAACCCCATTGGCCTCAGGCATCCATAAATACAACATCGATTGTGTACTACCGTTTTAATTGGTTTTATAATGTAGGAATAAAACTTTTAACTGTTGTCGACAAACCCGCGGCAATGACTGGCTGCGCATAGATACGTGCTTCTGCCAATGCATAGGGATGAAAAGACTCCGCCAGCAAAATAGAAGAAATGTGTGCCACCACATTCATATGACACACCACGGCAATCGATTCATAAGGCAGTTGCGACAACCATTCAACCGCGACCTTGGCATCATCATCGGGTTTAATCGCATTACAGATCACCACGGGTACATCTTGAAAATACTGCTGCAGATGAGCCAGGGTCTCTTGTGCACGCAATAAGGGACTGACCACAAACACTTCAGGTTTAATCATATTTTTTAAGAACTGTGCAGTTTGCTCAGCCTGCTGATGACCACGCTCCGTCAATGGACGCTTGCTATCATTGCCATTGACTGGTGGAGCAGCCTCACCATGTCGCACTAAAGTCAGTTGCATTGGATTTCCTTATTTTCTTTTGCCTGCATGATAACTGGCCAATATGACAATTCACATACAGTCCCTTTGTGTTATAGATCAGACTTGATGATGTGGCAAGACAAATTCCACATCACTGCGATGACCATTTTTCATCAATGACAAGGCAATATTGAGTGGTGGTGCACCTTCAAAAATCACATCATACAAGGCAGAAGTAATTGGCATATAGACATCCAGTTCTTCGGAACGCGCCTTGACCTGTACGATGGTATTGATCCCTTCTGCAGTTTGACCCAGTTCAGTAGTAGCCTGCTCCAAAGTCTTGCCTTTGCCCAAGGCAAAACCAACCTGATAATTACGACTCAGCGGACTGCTACAAGTCGCAAATAAATCACCCACACCGGAAAGCCCGAGGAAAGTCAGCGGATTCGCGCCCAATTTTACCGCAAAACGGCTCATTTCGGCCAGTGCACGGGTCAGGATCATACTCTTGGTATTTTCACCCACGTTATACGCGGCTGCCATCCCCATCGCGACGGCATAAATATTTTTTAAGGCACCACCGAGTTCTACACCATGTACATCATCACTGGCAAAAACACGGAACAAGGCACTATGTAAGGCTTGCTGTACGGCATAACGTACCAGCTCAGATTCGCTGGCAATCACGGTTCCTGCCGGCTGACCTGCCACAATTTCCTTGGCGAGATTCGGCCCGGACAACACTCCATAAGGCACTTCTGGCAATACTTCCCGAATAATATCACTCATGAAGCTAAAAGTTTTGGCTTCAATCCCTTTGGTGAGTGAAATCACGGCTTGTGAGGTGATAAAAGGCTTGATTTGTTGCAGGACATCCCGAAAAGAATGACTTGGAATCGCGACTAAAATAATATCGCGATCACGCACAGCCAGTTCCAGATCCGACACAGCCAGTAAGTTTTCTTCTAGCTGGAAATCTGGCAAATAACGTTTATTGATATGCGTGGCATTGATATCTGCCGCAACAGCTTCATCACGAATCCAGATCATGGTATTACAACCATTACGCACTGCGGTATTGGCCATTGCGGTACCAAAACTGCCCCCACCCAACACCGTGACTCTTAAAGCGGTCTTATGATCGACTGCAACCGGCTCGACCAGTGCTGAAAAATTTAATTCTGACATGTTATTTTTTAATACCCTGTTATACCGTGCAAATTAACCGTTCTGATTCCAATAACTTACAAAATTACTGGTCTGAATCTCTGCGCGTGCTGGAATTGCTTTTGCTGCAGTGCCAATATAAATAATACCCGAGACCAGATCGTCTTTTGAAATTCCTAATGCCTGCTTAAACAGGCCAGATTCGACTACAGCACCACTGCGCCACATGGTCGAGAAACCCTGAACCTGGAGTGATAACAGAAAATTCTGTATGGCGGCACCTGAACTGAGAATCTGTTCAAAATGTGGAACTTTAGGATGATCTTGCAAACGCGTTAAAGCCAGCACCAATAGTGGCGCACGGAATGGATGATTCTTGACCCGTTCAATCTGTGCCGTTTCAGTTTCACCCAGATCGACCAGTGCCTGAGACAACAGCTCCCCAAATGCTTCACGCTGTGCATCAGGTATCACCACAAAGGTGGTGGGTTTCAACCGATGATGATCCGGTGCTGTCAATGCCGCCTGAAAAGCCAGCTCCAGCTGTTCTGCATTCGGTGCCGGTGCCAGCAAATGTCCTATTGATTGACGTTGGCGAATATTTTGATGAACGATGTCGACCACGGATTCCGTCATTGCTTTGTAGATCTATACTTAAAAACTGTTTTCAAGATTAGCATATTCCCGCTGTAATACTCTATAAACTTCACCGCGACTTAGCCGCAAAAATTACTCAAGTAACATTACAATATTTTTATTTTAATCAATGAAATGCTCAGTTGAATTACTTTTTTAGCATAGAGTCACACTAAAAATTTCCAAACTTATACAACAGCTCCAAACTCTGCGCGCTTTGCTATGCTCAAATAAACTTAATTCTGTTTTCACCCGAGATTTTATCATGAAAAAAACAATTGCGATCAGCGGATTAGCAGCTTCAGCTCTACTTTTAACTGCCTGTGCTTCCAACCCAACCTCACTGGCAATTCAGAAAGAAAATAATCAGTTTGAGGTCACTGGATTAGGTAAAAATCAATTAACTGCCAAAAATAATGCCATTAATGCTGCCAGCAAAACCTGTGGTTCGAAAGCTACTGCGATTATTATCGATGAAAAGACGGGTTATAACGGGGCATTAAAAGGTGTCGTTGATGATCAGACTGGACAGATGATTCAGGCAGCAGCTACCGTTCTAGGGAATATCGCAGGCACCAATACCGGTTTAAACCAGAATGATGACTATCAAACCATTTTGACTTTCCGTTGTCAGGCCAAATAAATCCAGACCACATGGTCATAAAAAAACCGCTCTTCAAGAGCGGTTTTTTTAATCTGGATTAGCAATAACCTTCCAGACGGGTCAAAGGCAATTTCTGTCCAATCGCCTTCTCAATTTCTGGTAGATAGAACGCATCATCTTCGGCAAGGAAACTAATACTCACACCACGTGTTCCCGCACGGCCAGTACGTCCAATACGATGTACATAATCATCTGACTGTTCAGGTAAAGTGAAGTTCACCACATGTGAAACACCATCCACATGAATACCACGACCCGCAACATCTGTTGCAATCATAATGTTGTGCTTACCATTTTTGAACTGGTCTAGCATTTTTAGACGCTTGTCTTGAGCAATCTCACCAGACAGCATGACCACCTTATAACCATCACGTTTTAAATGATCATAAAGCTTACGCACCTGATCACGACGGTTGGCGAAAATCATCACCTTTTCAATCGGCTCATCACGCAAGATTTCTTGCAACAGTTTATATTTATCGGCCTTAGCCACCATATACACCCGTTGCTCGACATCGGCATTGGTTTTCTTTTCCGGTTCAATTTCAACTGTGACCGGTTCAAATAACCATTGCTGTGCCAAATTTAGTACATCATAGCTAAATGTTGCAGAGAACATTAAAGTCTGACGTTGCTCCTTACGCGGCGAAAAACGCACAATGCGTTTCACTGAAGGAATAAAGCCCATATCGAGTAGACGATCCGCTTCATCAATGACCAGAAATTCAATCTGATCCAGCCAGACTTCTTTTTGCTCGACAAAATCGATCAAACGACCGGGTGTCGCGACCATAATATCGACAGGTGCTTTATTTAGTTGATTCTTTTGCTTGTCAAAATCTACACCACCCAGCAAAGTCACGACATTGAGACCGGCATATTTGGCCAGATCCTGTGCATCGCTTTCAATTTGCAGTGCCAGTTCACGGGTCGGTGCCAAAATCAGGGCGCGCGGTTCACCACGATAACGCTGTTCCTGAATCGGATTATTTAATAGATCATTCATGATACTAATTAAAAAGGCCGCAGTTTTACCGGTACCTGTCTGTGCACGGCCAATGGCATCATGTCCTGCCAGCGTGAATTTTAAAACCTTCTGCTGGATAGGCGTCATGGTGGTAAAGCCTAAAGCATCAATCGCTTTTTTTAGATTGGGATGTAAATTTAAGGTTTCAAAACCAGATGACATAAAGCGGTGCTCTACTTGGGTAATCACTAAGATGGGGATAGTATAAACAAAAAACGCCCCAAGTTATATTGGAGCGTTTTCTTTTTAGCTTAATCCGAAGATTAGTCTAATGGTTGAACTTCTTCAGCTTGAAAGCCTTTTTGACCTTTAACAACACTGAATTCAACGCGTTGACCATCACGAAGTGAACGGTGGCCGTCACCTTGGATAGCACGGAAATGAACAAATACGTCATCACCGCCGTTACGTTGAATAAAGCCGAAGCCTTTAGTATCGTTAAACCACTTAACTACGCCTTGTTCGCGAGCAGCTGTCATAAGTTAATCCTCATTGAAACTAAAAGAAGGACCACCCGGTGTTGCAAACAGCAGAGCAAACAAGTTTGAAAATATTATTTTTAAGCTTGTAATCATTCTGTAAAACTATCAACAAAATCCCGGTTACATCCATTTATGTAATAGGGTGAAAAACAATCACTTTGTTTATTCAAAGTCCCAAATACGCAACGAGCTTAACATGGGTTTATCACAATTAATAGATTTTTTTTAGCATGTTCTGTTTGATTTAGTTATTTTTTTCATGAAAATTGTCAAAAGACTTTATATCTTCTTTTAGATCCTGATTTTTATTAAAGCAGTTTGGTTCTATACGCTTCTTTGTTACTATTTATTGTCATTTTTTTGCTATATGAATGAAACCCTAATGTCGCAAAATCCAGAGCAGTATTGTCTTATCGATGCCATGGGAAAACCCTGCCCGATGCCGCTTTTAATGTTAAAACGGGCACTAAAGGCCGGTAATCAGAAAACTTTCTTGCTCAAATCCTCTGATCCACATAGTCAGACGGATATCAGCCGTTATTGCCAGATTCATCAACTCAAGCTTGAATCAAGAAAAATTTCTGATTCAGAGTTTCACTACTTGATTGAATCTTAAAAATTTTCAATTAAACTGTTTATCTTAGTTTCGTATACTTTTTTACATTTCTCTACCCAAATATCCATTATTTGCGGAGAGATTGGATTAAGATAAAACCTATGTTTAGGGTTATCCCGCACTTCAAGGAGAACACATGAGTGACAGCCGCAATCAGTTGATGCCCCTGTCATTATCGGCGCCAGGGGTCAACCTCGGTGCTTATATCAGCACTGTCAATCAGATTCCGATTTTAACGGCCGAACAAGAAAAAGAGTTGGCTGAACGCTATTACTATGACCAAGATTTAGATGCAGCAAAAATGCTGGTCATGTCACATTTGCGTTTTGTGGTGCATATTGCACGCAGTTATGCAGGTTATGGTCTGCCACAAGGCGACCTGATTCAGGAAGGCAACCTGGGTCTGATGAAAGCTGTAAAACGTTTTGACCCGAATATGGGCGTACGTTTGGTGTCATTTGCTGTGCACTGGATTAAGGCGGAAATTCATGAATATGTGATCCGTAACTGGCGTATTGTTAAAATCGCCACCACCAAAGCGCAACGTAAACTATTTTTTAATCTGCGTAGCCTGAAAAAATCATCGAAAAAGTTGACCCTCGCAGAAGCACAGTCGATTGCCAATGATTTAAATGTCACACCAGAACAAGTTCTGGAGATGGAAGGCCGTTTGACGGCATATGATGCTGCTTTTGATGCTTCCGGCGATGACGATGATGAAGGTTCAACTTATGTTGCACCGGCTTTATATCTTGAAGATAACCGTTATGATCCGGCCCGTCTGATTGAAAATGAGGATTATGAGGAACAAAGTACCTCTGCCCTGCACGAAGCCATGGATCAGCTCGATGATCGTTCACGTAATATCTTGCAGCGCCGCTGGCTAGATGACGAGAAATCAACCCTGCATGAGCTGGCCGCCGAATATAACGTTTCCGCGGAACGTATTCGTCAGCTGGAAAAAAATGCCATGGAAAAAATTAAAGTGGCAATGTCCTCCAATTAATACCAAATTCTGTTATTGATTTAATCTGAAAAAGCCTTCTTTGATGAAGGCTTTTTTATGTCCGAATTTTGAATTTATGCTAAGGTTGAGCGCAAACTTTATCAGGAAGATCAATTCAAATGTGGATTGCGATTTCAGCACTCAACTTGGCGCTTGCCGTGATGCTCGGTGCCTTTGGTGCACATGGTTTAAAAGCGCGCGCGACTGAAGCCCAGCTCGGCTGGTGGCAAACGGCAACGGATTATTTTTTCTATCATGCCTTAGGTTTGCTTATTCTGGCCTTGCTCGCGAAAGTCATTCCGACACTCCCGATTCAATGGAGTTTTTGGCTAATTCAGGTCGGTATTTTATTATTTTCTGGTTCACTGTATATCATGGCCTTGGGTTTACCACGTGGATTAGGCGCAATTACGCCAATTGGTGGTGCTTTAATGATTGCAGGATGGTTAATTCTGGCTTGGAATGCTTTAAAATACGCCAGATAAGTCTGAAAATCACTTAATCATGGAGGGTAGCTAGAATGATGATTTATATCAATGGCGAACAACAGGAAACTCACTGCAAGAATCTGCTGGAACTGATTCAGAGTATGGCGCTTGAGGGTAAGCGTTTTGCAGTTGAAGTCAATGAAATGATTATTCCTAAAAGCAGATTAGGCGATACGCCGATTTGCGATACAGACAAAATAGAAATTATTCACGCGGTCGGTGGCGGCTAATACTCGGGACGATTATGCAAGATTTATTACAGATTGGTTCACGCCAATTCCAGTCTCGCCTTTTGGTAGGCACAGGCAAATATAAAGATTTAAATGAAACTCAGCAAGCCATTGAAACCAGTGGCGCAGAGATTGTTACTGTCGCGATTCGTCGGGTCAATATTGGACAGCATCCAGATCAGCCGAATCTGCTGTCAGTCATTCCTCCGGAAAAATATACCATTTTGCCGAATACCGCAGGTTGTTTCGATGCCAATAGTGCCGTTCGCACCTGTATGCTGGCACGCGAACTCCTTGATGGCCATAATCTGGTCAAGCTTGAAGTTTTAGGCGATGAAAAGACCTTATATCCGAATGTGACTGAAACCTTGAAAGCTGCACGTACCTTGATTGACGATGGCTTTGAGATCATGGTCTATACTTCGGATGATCCAATCGTGGCGCAAGAACTGGAAAGCATGGGCTGTGTGGCAATTATGCCTTTGGGCAGCCTGATTGGTTCGGGCTTGGGAATTCTCAATCCACATACCCTGTCGATTATTAAAGAAAATGCCAAAGTGCCTGTACTGGTCGATGCTGGTGTCGGTACCGCAAGTGATGCCGCAATTGCGATGGAACTGGGCTGTGATGGTGTACTGATGAATACGGCGATTGCGGCTGCACAGAATCCGGTACTCATGGCCTCAGCCATGAAAAAAGCAGTCGAAGCTGGCCGTGAAGCTTTTCTGGCCGGCCGTATGCCACGCAAACGTATGGCCAATGCCAGCTCGCCGGAAACTGGTTATTTCTTTAAATAATATTTAAAGTCTTGGATCATTTTTCAAATAAGGATTCTCAGGAGTCCTTATTTTTTTGACTAAAATTCATGCGCACAATTTAAGCTTAAATCATTCAGCTATTTGATCGAGCTTTTATAATAATGAACACTCGATAATAAAAATAAGGATGTACGCTGGCGCTACTCAACTGCAACGCGATGATCGACGTTCAAGTCTCATCAGCGATTTCATTTAAAGAATATTGATTTTGTTAATTTCTATTCACACTTTAATGATGAAGACTGACAAATAAAAACCGCTTTCAATAAAGCGGTTTTTTTAAGCCTGATGATGAATACTCATTTATGGAATTAGACCTTCATCTCGCATTGCAATCTGTACAGACTGACGCTCTGCGACTTTATTGCGGATATGAATAATATTCTTATACGGACTTAAATCATGCTCAATATGATTCGACCAATTGGTCAACACAAACAGATAAGCATCGGCTGGGCCAAAGTTATCATCAACCAGATAGTCATTGTCTGATTCAGCAATCGCTTTGTCGATATAGCTTAATAGACGATCGACTTCTGCATAGGCTTTTTTCTTTTCATCATCGGATAACTTGCCACCAAAGAACACCGCATAAGCATCATGCAATTCTGAATTGAGATAACCCAGCCATTCCAGAACTTTGGCACGTCCCATACCAGATGGCGGAATCAGATCTTGTTTTGGATCGTGTTGAGCCAGAAAAGGTAAAATGGCTACGTTTTCTGTCAGGATCAGACCAGGATTAATTTCTAAGGCTGGTACATAGCCTTTAGGATTAATTTCGTAATAATCCGTACCTTTCTCTGTTTTATGTGTTTTTAAATCAACACGTTCCAAATCAAAATCGACATTAATTTCATTTAAAATAATATGAGCTGCCAGTGAGCATGCACCCGGCGAATAGTAAAGCTTCATTTCTGATCCTTGTTATACACTTCTCTATGTTTTAAATCGCTTCTGTCAAACTTTCAAGTGATCAAACCTGTAAATTGCAAAAAAGCGTAACTGCCCCTCAGGACATTTACTCATTCAATATTCAGGAAATTAACGGCTTTTTCAAGCCCATCTCTGTAGATTTTTGACCGCATCTGTTTAAGATACCCAGGTTTTCCAAATTTAGATGATATTTCGTGATTAGCCTTAAAAAAGAAGAATGGTTTTCCAATGTCCGGACGGATGTACTCGCAGGTTTGGTGGTTGGACTGGCCTTGATTCCCGAGTCGATTGCCTTCTCTGCAATTGCTGGCGTCGATCCGCAGGTCGGTCTCTATGCTTCGTTTTGTATTGCTGTGACGATTGCTTTTTTTGGCGGCCGCCCTGCCATGATCTCAGCGGCTACGGGTGCGATGGCACTGCTGATGATTACGCTGGTAAAAGACCATGGACTGCAATATCTGCTGGTAGCGACTATTCTGACCGGAATTATTCAGGTCATTGCCGGTTATTTTAAAGTGGCCAAGTTGATGCGCTTTGTTTCGCAAGCTGTGGTGTATGGATTTTTGAATGCATTGGCAATTCTGATTTTTGTCGCACAGCTTCCCGAGATGCAAAAAATGGATGGGATGGGCTATCTGTTTATTGCCATGGGTCTGGCGATTATCTATCTATTTCCTTATCTGCCTAAAATTGGTAAAGCCATTCCTTCTCCGCTAATTTGCATCATCGTGCTGAGTGGACTGGCGCTGTTCTTGGGTACAGATATGCGAACCGTGAGTGATCTGGGGCAATTTCCGGACACCTTACCAATGTTCCTGCTGCCAGAGATTCCGCTCAATCTGGAAACCCTACAAATTGTACTGCCTTATTCATTGACGCTGGCGACTGTCGGTTTGCTGGAAAGCATGATGACCACGACTGTAATTGATGAAGTCACCGGAACTGAAGGTGACCGTCATCAGGAATGTCGTGGTCAGGGTATGGCCAATATTGTCAGTGGTTTTATGGGTGGCATGGCCGGTTGTGCCATGATCGGTCAATCGATTATTAATGTGTCTTCCGGTGCACGAACCCGTTTATCGACGCTGATTGCCGGTGTATTTTTGCTGTGCCTGGTGGTGTTTCTGAAAGACTGGCTGGCTTATATTCCGATGGCGGCTTTGGTGGCGATTATGGTGATGGTCGCCTTTACCACTTTCCAGTGGGGTTCAGTCAAACAATTCAATAAACATCCGCTGGAATTTAATGTGGTTATGATTGCGGTGGTGCTGGTGGTTTTAGCCACCCATAATCTGGCACTGGGTGTATTTGTTGGCGTGCTACTTTCTGCCCTGTTCTTTATTAATAAACTGGAAAGAACCGTGCATGTATCTACCCATTTAAATTCAGCTCACTCCCGCAGCTATATTATTTCCGGACAGATTTTTTTCAGTAGTTCAGAAAAATTCTATCAGTTCTTTGACTTTAAAGAAAAGCTTGCACATGTCGAGCTGGATCTGACCCATGCACATATCTGGGATGTGACTTCAGTCAATATGCTGAATAACGTCATCCAGAAATTTAAAGCTCAAGGTATAGAGGTGACCGTGATTGGTTTAAATGAAGCCAGCAGCACCTTGATTGACCGTTTTAGGAGCTGAGGCATGATGATTAATAAAAGAGCCTCGCTTGGCTCTTTTATTATATCTGGAAGATCTTGCCGATTTTTATGGAGAAATACCGAGAAAAGTTTGACTTGCTCGGCTCAGGACTTAAAATACCGCATTCTGAATTTTTAGATTTGCCAAAGTTATGTCGAACGATCAATTAGACCAGCAAGTCGTGGAGCTGGACAATTTAAGCGAGCACCGTGAAATCGTGACGTTTATGCGCCGCTCAATGCCGCTGAACACCTCTCAACGTACTGCGCTTGAACAATATGGTCACTTAATTTTGGAATATCCGGTGGGCGATTTACGTCAACACTTTGAACATCCTGAGCGTCCTTTAACGGTAGAAATCGGTTTTGGTATGGGCCGTTCTCTGGTGCTGATGGCCAAGGCCAATCCCGAGCGTAACTTTGTCGGGATTGAAGTTCATGTACCAGGCATTGCGCAGTGTATCTATGAAGCAGGTATGGCCGGCGTAACCAACTTACGTGTACTGGATGCTGATGCGATTCAAGTGCTGCGTGAAATGCCGGACAATAGTATCAATACGGTTCAGCTTTACTTCCCTGATCCATGGCAGAAAAAACGTCATTTTAAACGTCGTTTTGTTTCACATGAACGTATGCCACTGGTTGAGCAAAAGCTGGAGCTGGGCGGCACCTTCCATGCTGCAACGGATTGGGAACCATATGCAGAATGGATGCTTGAAGTTCTGGAAGAACGTCCACGTCTGGAAAACCTCGCAGGTAAAGGCAACAGCTATCCTCGTCCTGACTGGCGTCCACAAACCAAGTTTGAGCGTCGCGGCATTGAAGCCGGTCACAAGATTAATGACTTTATCTTCAAGAAAATTTCTTAATCTAGGTCTAAAAAAGCGCTGAAATGTCAGCGCTTTTTATAGAAAAAATTTGTCGTTAAGCCAAAATATGACAGCAAAAACGATACCTATGGTAGAGCTTAAAAAGAAAAACAGCCCTTCATCTTTATGCCATGTCCATTTTTTATTATTTTTTTCGTCTTTTATCCAGATTGAAAAATTCAGCACATTTATTTTTGGTGATGTTCTAAAATCTGCTGGCTCAACAACTGATAGACATTTTGTAAATCTGCTCGCTGCCGATTCGCCAGCATCTGCTGATGCATATTCAGGATATTTTGATCACCACGCATGGCGGGGCCAGTCTGCATTTGCCTTGGATCATTTTCTGTGGCTTTATGGGCAGTTTCTAGTATTAAGGGATACAGCAGACTGAAATCGACCTGCTCAGCATCTACAATCTGCTTCGCCATATCATAACAATAATTACTGAAATTACAGGCAAATACTGCGGCCAGATGCAAACTTAAGCGTTGTTCAGAGCTATAGTGATAGACTCTATTGCTTAGGCTATTTGCTAGATCATGCAGTTTTTCTTGATCTTCAGCATTATCCGCTTCAATAAATAAAGGCGTATTCGACCAGTCGATGTCACGCTCCAGACTAAAAGTCTGTAAAGGATAAAATACACCTGAACGTGGGTGAACATCCTGCAAAACGTTTAAGTGGGTACTGCCAGAAGTATGTACGATCAACACATCAGGAAGATAGGCATGTACCTGCTCGATGACAGATCGAATGGATTGGTCACTGACAGCAATGATTAAAAGATCAATTTCGGAATGCAGTAATTCAGGAGCGTTGATTGCCTGAGCCTTAAATTTAGATGCCAGCTGTTCTGCCTTGGCAAAACTACGGCTATAGATTTGTACAAGCTCATGCTGTCCATTTAAGCCTTGGGCAAGATGAAAGGCAACTCGACCTGCCCCAATAATACTAATCCGCATTTACTGATCTTCCAGAATAATTGCGCACAGCATGCCAATAAAAAAAGGACGAAGCAATTCGTCCTTTTTATGTGAATCAGATTTTAAAATTTACGTAGCGTTAAAATCTGCTCACTGCGGCCAAATGGCCCATGAAGATCATGTAAAATTCCACTGGTTAAACCAATGCCATCTTCACCATATTGCTGTAGCACTTCTAGTCCTAGCCATGTGCCTTTAGGTAAACGATGCAAATGAATCTGCAAGTCCAGATTTGGAAAGCCCCATCCCGCATTTGGATCCTGACGCGGCACCACGCCATTGGCTGTATCCACCATTCCCATCAAACGGCTAAAGTCGCTGGTCGTCTGACCTTCTACCATTTCCAAGGCATTGGATAACCAGACAATACCTTTGCCCGCACGATGATCGACATGGGCACGGGTATTAATACTTTGAATATAACCACCTGGCCAGCAGCGCATCCCTTCCCACACCGGCAGGTCTTCAGGGTGCTGAACCGGAAAATCTTCCAGACCGGCGATCGCACGGGTATCCGAAGTCATCATTTTCCAGGCACGTGCCACAATACAGGTTTTCCCGTTGGCACACATTTCTGCTTCAATAAGCTCGATGGTTTTACCCGGACGAATCATGCGCGTAGTAATGGAAAATTCACCAAAAGCAATCAGTCCAAAGATATCCAGACTCACCCGGCCAATGCGCATCTCTGCACGTGGCTGAAACTGTTCCAGTTCTGCACAAATAATGCCAGTCGCGGGCGCCATATGCTGCTCATGCGGATTCCATGCACCTTGCGCATGAATATTAGATTCATAATAAGCAGTGCTGCTGCCATCGGCATGCTGTTCGCGGTTGATGAAACGATAGTAGGCTGACATTGTTTTTACACTTCCTTGAATCTTATATTTAAATTTCTAGTTAACTGTTTCAGTTAGCTATGCTTATTTCTGTATAAAAAAAGCATAATAATTCATGATTTGACAGTAAATTTTGCTATGTTTAAATCCGACTTTGGTTAAAAGCGCTGCTAAATCTTGGGCAGAGATTAAATGAAAGTCCTGCTGTAACCGTTCAAGCATTTTTTCGCTTTGTTGAATACTGAGTCCTGTCTGCTGTGCCATTTTTTGCAAGATTTTTAATTCAGTTTTATTTTCAGGTTGCATCAAGTCATAGGTTAACAGGATTCCATCGGTCTTAAGACTATCGGATATATCCTGAAAAAATTCAGTTTTATTTTCTGATGGAATAAAATGTGCCACCAAAATTGCTAGAGCCGCATCGAACTGATTATCTTGATTTAAGCTTTGTGTATCTGTCTGAATAAAACGAATCCGCTGCGATCCCAGGTCTAACCCAATATTTTTCTGCGCCTGTTCCAGCATAGTCGCCGATGGATCAATTGCAGTAAATGTCCAGTTTGGGTGGCGTTGCAACAGATAAGATAGCTCATAGCCTGTCCCGCAACCAACCACCAATATATGGGCAATTTCGGGTAAATGAGTGGTTAGAATGGCATCAATTTGCTGATGTACCAGTTCATAGCCGGGAATCAGTTTACGGATGTGCTCATCATAATTAGCGACGACGAGTTCACTATGGAAGTTTTTTGCCATATTTTCACTTTACCTCACACCATTCAACAGACTAAAGAGCATTAGGTTTATCAGTTATTACAATATTGATAAAGATTCCATCTAAAGGTTTTAAATTTTCGACCATTATCCTAAATCTAATCACATGACAGGCGACATGAATGTCGCCATTTTGCTGAAGGAGATGGATGTCCCTTCAGCAAAATAAAGGGCTTTTGTTTATTTTGGCCCATCAAAAGTCAAAGCATGGCCTACACGTTAAAATCAAAATCTTTCTTTCTAAGTGAGGCTGTGCAGATCTTTCGCTTTTTCTTAATAGTTTCTCTTCAACTTTTTTTAATGATAAAAAAGTTGAAGAATTCACCAATCTCAAAAACTAAACAATACTTAAGCTATTTCCTTTAAGTTCAACTCTTCACGCATAAATTCACGCAATTTAAACTTCTGCGCCTTACCGGAAGCTGTCATCGGGAACTCATGGAAGAAACGCACATAGCGCGGCACTTTATTGTGTGAGATATGCTCGGCACAATACTGGCGAATAGTTTCTTCAGTACACGGATCGTTTTCATGCAAAATGATGCAGGCACAGAGTTCTTCACCATACTTATGATCTGGTACACCAATCACCTGAACATCTGAAACTGCAGGATGGGTATAAAGGAAGTCTTCAATTTCTTTGGGGAACAGGTTTTCACCGCCACGAATGACGACATCCTTGATTCGCCCCTTGATTTTGACAAAGCCTTCATCATCCATTTCAGCAATATCACCCGTATGCATCCAGCGCGCATTATCAATTACTTCTGCAGTTTTATCCTGATCTTCCCAATAACCAAGCATCACCGAATAACCACGCACACAGAGTTCACCGAGTTGTCCGCGCGGCACCACCTTGCCATCTTCATCGACAATTTTCACTTCCAGATGCGGATGTACCCGGCCGACTGTCGTAACACGCTGTTCAATGGAGTCTGCGGTAGAGCTTTGCGCACTGACCGGTGCGGTTTCAGTCATGCCATAACAGATGGTAATGTCTGACATATGCATCCGGTCAATCACACGTTGCATGATTTCCTGTGGACATGGACTGCCGGCCATAATGCCGGTACGTAAACTGCTCAGATTAAATTCATCAAACTGTTCATGCTCAAGAATGGCAATAAACATGGTCGGCACCCCATAAGCCGCCGTACATTTTTCTTGTTGAATGGCTTTGAGGGTTTCCAGAGGATTGAAAACGGCAGATGGATAAATCATGGCTGAACCATGGGTAATACAGGCCAGATTTCCCATCACCATACCAAAGCAGTGGAACAGTGGTACCGAAATACAAACCCGATCTTCTGGACTTAAATGAATGGCTTCACCGACAAAATAGCCATTATTTAAAATATTGTTATGGGTCAACATGGTACCTTTCGGATTCCCCGTTGTACCCGAGGTGAACTGAATATTGATGGTTTCATCAAACTGCAATTCACTCGAAACTTGCTGCAATTTTTCTAAGGCGTTTGCGCTCGGTTCCACCAATAAGTCCTGAAAACGATGTAGACCCGCATATTCCTGTTCATCAATTTTAATCACATGCTTCAAATGCGGCAGACGCTCTGCATTGAGTAATTTACTTTCAGTCTGCATTAGCTCAGGAGCAATTTTAGTCAGAATTTCCTGATAGTCAGTGGTTTTAAACTGCGCTGCAATCACCAGTCCCTTACAGGAGACCTTGTTTAAGACATATTCCAGTTCATTACTTTTATAAGCTGGATTCAAATTCACCAGAATAATCCCGGCCTTAAATGCAGCAAACTGGGTAATGGTCCATTCCACACAGTTCGGCGACCAGATGGCCAGACGGTCACCTTTTTCCAGGCCCAGTTTCTGCAAACTACAGGCAAAAGCATTCACTTGCTGCTGCAACTGCTGATAGCTCAGACGCACATTCTGGTGCAAGCTGACGATTGCATCAGAATATGCATACTGTTCGCATGCCTGATCAAATTTTTCGCCAATTGTCATGCCCAATAAGGGTTGGCTGCTTGTTCCGTAGGCATAGCTTAACCGTACTTGTGTCATTGAATCGATCTCCTTGATTCTTTGTAATTCTGATTTTCAACTCTATTAATTGTTTTTTGACCACGACAACCCTGTCTTCCTGCCTGTTTTTTTGTGTTTTATGCTCCTGCTACTCCCTCCTGTCGACGTACTGCGTTGACACAAAAATCGGCAATCTGTTTGACAAAGTGATCCTTATAATTTTGATCAAACCTGATATTCCGAGATGGATTCAAAGGTTCAATTACCACAAAGGTCATGGAACCAACCACACCCAGTGCTGCGGTATTTAAATCTTCAAATTCAAACTCGCCATTGACTTTTCCTTCAGCCAAAATTTCCTTAATGCTTTGCTTGATTAGCTGTTTACTGTGAAAACGCTCATGTTCCATTTCCGGATCGACCGGTTCAAACATCAACGAATACGCCAACTGGGGGCTGTTCATGGCTCGCTTCACAAAAGTTGTAACAGATTTTTGCAATTTCTGTTTTGGCGATAAATCCGAGGCAGCAATGTGATTTAAAATCTCAATTTCAAGCCGAATTGCTTCTGACAAAACCTGAATCAAAATCTGATTCTTGTTTTCGAAATATCGATACACCAAGCCTGTAGAAACGCCTGCACGTTCTGCAATCGCCTGAATCGACGCCTCTTTAAAGCCCCCTTGAGTAATCAGCTCACGAGCAGATTGCAAGATCGCCAAGCGATTTTGCTCCATTCGTTCCTGCATCAATGATGATCTTTTATAACTCATAAAATTAATCTCAACAAGATAAAATGAATTATAAATCATTTTGTGAATATTGATTCACTTTTTTAAATTTTCGATGTATGTTAAATAACAAGCACAACAAAAATGCTTTTTTGGATACAACAAATAGAACCACAGGATGGATGAACAATGAATTTACAAAGCTTGGATTTCGGTTTGGACGAAACACTTATTGCACTTCGTGATTCAGTGGCTGCATTTTGCGCCAAGGAAATTGCTCCAATTGCTCAACAAGTGGACCGTGACAATGAATTCCCTGCTCACCTTTGGAAAAAATTTGGCGAGATGGGCCTGCTCGGTCTGACGGTCAGTGAGGAATATGGCGGTTCAAATTTCGGTTATCTGGCACACATCATTGCCATGCAGGAAATTTCCCGCGCTTCAGCATCGATTGGTTTGTCCTATGGCGCACATTCTAACCTATGTGTAAACCAGATTAAGCGTAATGGCAGTGAAGAACAGAAACAGCGCTATCTGCCCAAACTGGTATCTGGTGATTATGTCGGTGCATTGGCCATGTCCGAACCCAATGCCGGATCCGATGTGGTCAGCATGAAACTCAAAGCTGAAGACAAAGGTGATCATTACCTGCTGAATGGTTCGAAAATGTGGATCACCAATGGCGGCGATGCCGATGTACTGGTGGTCTACGCAAAAACCGATTTACAAGCCGGGGCCAAAGGCATGACCGCTTTTCTGGTTGAAAAAAATATGCCGGGGTTTAGTCACGGTACGCACCTAGACAAACTCGGCATGCGTGGCTCAAACACTTATCCAATATTTTTTGACAATGTCGCAGTGCCCAAAGAAAACGTGCTCGGCGGTGTCGGCAATGGCACCAAAGTGCTGATGAGCGGTCTGGACTATGAACGTGCTGTTTTAAGTGCAGGCCCACTCGGCATTATGGATGCCTGTATGGATACCGTGATTCCGTATATTCATGATCGTAAACAGTTTGGTCAGGCGCTGGGTGAATTCCAGTTGATGCAGGGCAAAATTGCTGACATGTATTCCACCTGGCTGGCCTGTAAAGCCCTGGTCTATGCAGTTGGCGCAGAATGTGACAAGGCAGAGCATAGCCGTAGCCTGCGTAAAGATGCCGCCAGTGCGATTTTATATGCAGCTGAAAAAGCCACCTGGATGGCGGGCGAAACCATTCAAACCTTGGGTGGCAACGGTTATATCAACGAGTTTGCTGCGGGACGTCTATGGCGCGATGCCAAACTGTATGAAATTGGCGCAGGCACCTCAGAAATTCGCCGCATGCTGATTGGCCGCGAACTGTTTAATGAAACTGCCTAAAAAATAAATCACAAGAATAGACAAGGATGTTCGGCATGAATCAATTAAAGAGCAAAATTAATATTCGCAGCGACGAATTTAAAAACAACCAGACGGCGATGCAAAATCTGGTCGAAGACCTGAAACAGAAAGTCCAAAAAATTGCCTTGGGTGGGGGTGAAACTGCCCGTCAAAAACATTTGGATCGCGGTAAATTACTAGCCAGAGAACGTATTGATCATCTGATTGATCCTGGCACGGCATTTATTGAAATTGGACAACTGGCTGCCTATCAGGTCTATCAGGACGATGTGCCTGCTGCGGGCGTGGTCGCTGGCGTTGGTCAGGTCAATGGCGTAACCTGCATGATCATTGCCAATGATGCGACTGTTAAAGGGGGCACTTATTATCCACTGACCGTAAAAAAACATTTGCGTGCTCAGGAAATTGCCGAGCAGAATCATTTGACCTGTATTTATCTGGTCGATTCTGGCGGTGCCTATTTGCCGCTACAAGATGAAGTCTTCCCGGATCGTGATCACTTCGGACGTATTTTCTATAATCAGGCACGTATGTCGAGCCAAGGCATTGCCCAGATTGCTGTGGTGATGGGCAGTTGTACGGCGGGTGGTGCCTATGTGCCTGCCATGTCGGATGAAACTATTATTGTGCGCAATCAGGGAACCATTTTCCTCGGTGGCCCGCCACTGGTCAAAGCAGCAACCGGTGAAGTGGTTTCCAGTGAAGATCTTGGCGGTGGTGATGTGCATACCCGCCTCTCCGGTGTAGCCGATCATCTGGCTGAAAATGACCAGCATGCCCTGGAAATTGCCCGTAATATTGTGGCCAATTTAAATAAAAAACCAAATCCGTTGCCTGAACATGTGGAAGCGCCTTTGTTTGATGCTTCAGAGCTATACGGTATCGTGCCAACAGATTCGCGTAAACCTTTTGATGTCCGTGAAGTGATTGCCCGGATTGTCGATGGTTCGCGTTTTGATGAATTCAAGGCTCGATTTGGTACCACTCTGATTACCGGATTTGCCAGCCTATACGGTATGCCAGTCGGGATTATTGCCAATAACGGCATTCTGTTTTCCGAATCTGCACAAAAAGGTGCGCATTTTATTGAGCTGTGCTGTCAGCGCAATATTCCGCTGCTGTTTATTCAGAATATCACCGGCTTTATGGTTGGCCGCCAGTATGAAAATGAAGGCATTGCCAAAAATGGCGCCAAACTGGTGATGGCTGTGGCCAATGCCAATGTGCCTAAACTGACCATGGTGATTGGTGGTTCTTTTGGTGCCGGCAACTATGGTATGTGTGGCCGCGCGTACTCACCACGCTTTATGTGGACCTGGCCCAACTCACGTATTTCAGTGATGGGCGGTGAACAGGCCTCCAGCGTATTGTCGACCTTAAAACGTGATCAGATTGAAGCCAAAGGCGCTAACTGGTCTGCGGAAGAAGAAGACCAGTTTAAACAGCCAATTCGTGATCAGTACGAACGCCAAGGTCATCCTTATTATGCCTCTGCACGTTTATGGGATGACGGTGTCATTGACCCTGCCCAGTCTCGTGAAGTGTTAGGTCTTAGTTTAGCTGCGGCACTGAATGCGCCAATCCAGCCGACCAAGTTTGGCGTGTTCCGCATGTAAGAGGTGAAAAAAAATGACATATCAATTTTTACAGCTCGAACAGCAAAATCAAGTGGCAACAGTCTGGATTAATCGCGCTGAACTGCACAATGCCTTTAATACTCAGGTCATTGAAGAATTGTATCGCTGCTTCCAGTCTTTAAATAGCCGTGATGATGTGCGTGTGGTGATTCTGGCAGGGCGCGGCAAGAGCTTTTCGGCTGGTGCCGATTTGAACTGGATGAAACAGGCCGGTCAGGCTTCTCAAGCAGACAACGAAGCAGATGCATTAAAACTGGCGAAAATGCTGCAAAGCCTAGCGACTTTAAAGCAGCCAACCATCGCCCGGGTGCATGGCATTGCTTTTGGCGGTGGTATGGGTCTGGCATCAGCTTGTGATATTTGCGTGGCCAGCACCGATGCCAAGTTTGCCACCTCTGAAGTACGCCTAGGTCTGGCACCTTCGACCATCAGCCCGTATGTGATTCGTGCGATTGGTGCGCGTCAGGCTTCACGTTATTTCCTGACCGCCGAGCGAATTTCTGCGGAACAGGCCAAAACCATTGGACTGGCGCATGAAGTCACTCCACCGGAACAGCTCGACAGCAAAATTGATGAAATTGTGGAAGCCCTGTTACTCGGTGGCCCAGCAGCACAGAATTCCTCAAAACAACTGATTCAACTGGTCGACCAACAGGTTTTGACCGAAGATTTACTGCTAAAAACAGCACAGCATATTGCCCATATTCGCCAGGGAGATGAGGCGAAAAATGGACTGAATGCATTTTTAAACAAACAAAGCCCGGCCTGGATCAAGACCACGGCATAACAACAAGAAGGATGCTACGATGTTTGAAAAGATTTTAATTGCCAACCGTGGTGAAATTGCCTGCCGTGTGATTCGTACAGCAAAAAAACTCGGTATTGCCACCGTTGCCGTATACTCCGATGCCGATGCACAGGCACAGCATGTCAAACTGGCGGATGAAGCGATCTATATTGGTGAATCACCAGCAGCACAAAGCTATTTACAGATCGAACGTATTATTCAGGCGGCCAAAAACACCGGTGCGCAAGCAATTCACCCAGGTTATGGCTTTTTGTCGGAAAATGACCAGTTTGCCCTGGCCTGTCAGGACAATAATATTGTCTTTATTGGCCCGCCTGTCGATGCCATTTTGGCGATGGGTCTCAAAGCCACCTCTAAAGCGTTGATGGAAAAAGCTGGTGTGCCTTTAACCCCGGGCTATCACGGTAGCAATCAGGATGCCGACTTCCTGAAACAGCAGGCTGACAGCATCGGCTATCCGGTGCTAATCAAAGCCAGTGCTGGCGGTGGCGGTAAAGGCATGCGTCTGGTCGAGCGCAGTGAAGATTTTCTGAGTTCGCTGGCTTCATGTAAAAGCGAAGCGCGTTCCAGTTTTGGCAATGAAGATGTGCTAATTGAACGCTATGTGATTCAGCCACGTCATATTGAAGTACAGGTTTTTGGCGATACCCACGGCAATTATGTGCATTTATTTGAACGTGATTGCTCGGTACAACGTCGTCATCAAAAAGTCCTTGAAGAAGCGCCTGCACCAAAAATGCCAGAAGACAAACTTGAAGCGATGCGCCAGGCCGCGATTGATGCCGCACGTGCGGTCGATTATGTCGGTGCCGGTACGGTAGAGTTTATCGTCGAGCAAGATGGTACTGCCTATTTCATGGAAATGAATACCCGTTTGCAGGTTGAGCACCCGGTCACTGAAATGATTACAGGTCAGGATCTGGTGGAATGGCAACTGCGCGTAGCTTTTGGTGAGCCTTTACCCAAACAGCAGCATGAATTACAGATCCACGGGCATGCACTGGAAGCACGTGTCTATGCCGAAGAACCAGAGAAAGGCTTTATTCCTGCGATTGGCCAGATCAGCTATTTACACTATCCAGAGCAAAATGACTGTGTACGTGTGGATAGTGGCATTGTCGAAGGTGATGAAATCAGCACCTATTATGATCCGATGATTGCCAAACTGATTGTCTGGGGCAAAAACCGCGAAGCTGCTTTAACGCAAATGCATCATGCCCTGGGCCATTTCCATGTGGATGGTTTGGGCAATAATATTGCATTCCTCGACCGTTTGGTGCTGTGTGATTCGTTTAAAAATGCCCATCTGGATACCGGCCTGATTCAACGTGAAGAAGAGTTCTTATTAAAACCTTCGACTGAGATCAATGCTGAACTGATCGTTAGTGCTGCATTCATCGAATTATTATCACGCCAAGCTCAAAACCCGGTTGCGAATAACTCAGTCTGGCAACAACACGCTTTCTGGCGCCTGAATCAGCAAAATGCATATACAGTGCAATTACAACGCAATGGCATTATGCTTAAAGTTCAGTTCAGTACGCAAGAGCAAGGTTTTATCGCCACTTATAATGGTCAGCAGATTCAGCTACAAGGTCAGTTGATTGATGCACATACTTTAGCTTTGCAACTGGCAGGCAAACAGCAAAAACTGGCCTTTAGCCAGACTGAACATGGCATTACCCTGTTCCAGAATGGTCAGACACATAAATTCGAGTCTATCCAGCCGGATTATGATCAGCATGATGATCAAGGGACAGAAAACAACCTCACTGCACCAATGCCAGGTGTGATCACGCAAGTACTGGTCGCTGCCAATGACAAGGTCAAAAAAGACGATGTCTTGATGACGCTGGAAGCGATGAAAATTGAATACTCGATTCGTGCACCACATGACGGCATCATCGCCAGTTCATATTTCCAGAAAGGTGATCAGGTCAAAGCCGGTGATGAACTGATTGAGTTCCAGCCACTGACGGAGGATGTTGCATGACCGAATTTGTCAAAATTGTAGAAGTCGGGCCACGCGATGGCCTGCAAAATGAAAAAACGCCATTAACGCTGGATGACCGGAAAAATCTGATTCTGGATCTGATGAAAACCGGTTTACAGGCGATTGAAGTCGGTTCCTGTGTTTCAGCCAAATGGGTGCCACAAATGGCAGACAGCGATCAGCTGTTTGCCGGCTTGCCCAAAGACCCAAATATTCAGTTCAGTTTACTCACGCCAAACCTGAAGGGCTTTGAAGCAGCACTGGCGGTGGGTTGCAAGGAAGTTGCGGTCTTTACCGCAGCGTCCGAAAGTTTTACCCGAAAAAATATCAACTGCTCGATTGATGAAAGCTTTGAAAAGTTTGCCGATGTGATGGCAGCCGCCAAAGCCAATGATATTCGGGTACGCGGTTATGTGTCCTGTATGGTGGACTGTCCTTATGAAGGTGCGATTGATCCGAAACAGGTGGTCAAAGTCACGCAGCGTCTACTGGATATGGGCTGCTATGAAGTGTCATTGGGTGAAACCATTGGTACAGCCACACCGGATCGGGTGCAAAAAGTCTGGGATGCTTGCCTGGCTCAGATCGATACCAAGGTTTTGGCAGGTCATTTCCATAATACCTATGGCATGGCCATCGCCAATATTTACCAGTCGCTGTTACAAGGCATCCGGGTATTTGACTCCTCCATTGCTGGCCTGGGTGGCTGTCCTTATGCCAAGGGTGCTTCAGGCAATGTTTCAACTGAAGACCTGTATTACCTGCTCTCGAATATGGGCTTTGAAACCGGTATTCAACTGGATGCCCTGATGCAGGCCAGCCGTAATATCAGTGAGGTATTGCAGCGCAATAATCCCTCCAATTATGCCAATGCCTATTGGCAAAAAGCCTGTGCCTGACACTCAATAAAAGAAATACCCGGACACGATACAAGTCCTCAAGGATATACATCAGTAGTTTCCTGACCAAAAAGGAATCTGCAAGAAAAGAATAAATCGAGGTAAAAAATGTCAAATAAAGTTTATGACAGTGCAGAGGCCGCTTTAGACGGCGTGGTTCAGAATGGACATACACTGGCAGTCGGCGGTTTTGGTTTATGCGGTATTCCGGAAGCATTGATTGCCGCATTGAAACAGACTGGTGCCAAAAATCTGACCTGTATTTCCAACAATGCCGGAGTCGATGGTTTTGGTTTGGGCGTTTTACTGGAAACCAAACAGATTCAAAAAATGATTTCATCTTATGTCGGCGAAAATAAAGAATTCGAACGTCAATACCTGAGTGGCGAACTGGAAGTCGAACTGACCCCACAAGGCACCTTGGCGGAGAAATTACGTGCTGGCGGTGCCGGTATTCCGGCTTTTTATACCGCCACCGGTGTCGGAACCGTGATTGCTGAAGGCAAGGATGTGCGTGAGTTTAATGGCAAGTCTTATATTCTGGAAGAATCCTTGACTGCCGATGTTGCCTTGGTCAAAGCCTATAAGGCCGATAAAGCAGGTAATCTGATTTTCCGTAAAACTGCACAAAACTTTAATCCGGTCTGTGCTATGGCCGGCAAAGTCACCGTGGCTGAAGTAGAAGAAATTGTCGAGATTGGTGCGCTGGATCCGGACGAAATCCATCTACCCGGTATTTATGTGAACCGGATAGTCTTAAATACCCAACCGGAAAAACGTATTGAACAGATGACCTTAAAGGCGGAGGCTTGATCATGGCTTGGACACGTAATCAAATGGCGCAGCGCGCTGCACAAGAGCTGGAAGATGGTTTCTACGTTAACCTGGGGATTGGTTTACCAACGCTGGTTGCTAACTACATTCCAGAAAATATCAACGTCTGGCTGCAATCGGAAAATGGCTTGCTCGGTATTGGCGAATTTCCAACGGCTGAAACCGTCGATGCCGACCTGATTAATGCTGGTAAACAGACCGTGACTGCCCGTAAGGGCGCTTCTTTCTTTTCCAGTGCCGATTCCTTTGCCATGATCCGTGGCGGTCATGTCAATATCGCCATTTTAGGTGCCATGGAAGTGTCCGAAACTGGCGATCTGGCCAACTGGATGATTCCGGGCAAAAAAGTCAAAGGTATGGGCGGTGCCATGGATCTGGTCGCAGGGGTACAAAAAGTCGTGGTGTTGATGGAACACTGCGCCAAAGATGGCACGCCTAAAATTGTTGCGCAATGCAGTCTGCCCCTTACCGGACAGGCTGTGGTCAACCGGATCATTACCGATTTAGGTGTGCTGGATGTCACTCCAGATGGTATTCAACTTGTTGAGCTGGCACCAGAGGTCAGTTTTGAGGAGATTCAGAAAGTCACGGGTGTGGCTTTACAAAAAATAGCAGCTTGATTTTCCCGACCCTTAAAATGAAAAATTTTAAGGGTTTCTTTTCGACCAAAGAAAACTCTAATTTTAAAAATGAATGCAGAATAAATGGATTTTAATCATGCAAACAGAACAAAATATCTTACAACGCTTCGCCCTGCGCGTCAGTGACTGGTCAGAAAAATGGTTTCCTGATTCTTATATTTTTGCCCTGCTCGGTGTCATCATTGTCGCAATTGCCGCTATCGGAATTGGCGCGCCGGCACAGGACGTTGCCATTTCCTTTGGTGACGGGTTCTGGAGCCTGATTCCCTTTACCTTGCAGATGTGCATGCTGATCGTGGTCGGTTATGTGGTTTCGGTTTCAAAACCAATGCAGCTTCTGATCCGAAAAATGGCACGTTTGCCCCATTCAGGGCGAGGTGCGATTGTATTGGTCGCGACAGTCAGCCTACTCATTTCCCTGATTAACTGGGCCATGAGCACAGTTCTAACTGCATTACTCGTGATTGCACTGGCACAACGTAAAGAACTCAATATGGATTACCGCGCTGCAGCCGCAGCAGCGATTATCGGGATGGGGGCCACCTGGGCACTCGGCATCAGTTCCTCTGCTGCACAATTACAGGCCAATAAAAGCAGCCTGCCTGAACCGATTTACAATCTGACCGGTGTCATTCCATTTACCGAAACGATTTTCCTGCCGCAATCCATGATCATGACGGCGGTTCTAATTATTGCCTCGATTGCCATTGCCTACTGGTCAGCGCCGAAAGGCAGTCATATTAAAACCATTGAACATTTTCCGGTTCAGATTGAAGAAGGAAAACCGGAAGAATCTTCATCAAAACGTCCGGGCGACTGGCTGGAAAACTCACCTATTTTAAGTATTCTGATTGTGGTGCTAGGTGCTGTATGGATGTTTAACGAATTTTCCGAAAGCAATCCTATTCTGGCCATCTCCAGTTTAAATACCTATAACTTTATCTTCCTGATTTTGGGTGTCGCACTACATGGCACACCACGGAATTTTCTCAATGCCGTTTCCAAGGCTGTGCCAGCAATTTCGGGTGTGCTGATCCAGTTTCCTTTATATGGCAGCATTGCCTTTATGATGACCAATGCGCTGAATTCTGCCGATCTGTCCCTATCACACTATATTGCCGAATTTTTCGTTTCGATTGCTTCACAGGAAACCTTTGCTATCGTGATGGGTCTCTATTCGGCAATCCTGGGTTTCTTCATTCCTTCCGGTGGAGGTAAATGGATTATTGAAGCCCCTTATGTAATGCAGGCTGCGCATGATCTGAAAGTGCATCTGGGCTGGTCAGTGCAGATTTATAATGCTGCCGAAGCCTTGCCCAATCTGATCAATCCTTTCTTTATGTTGCCGATGCTGGGCATCCTGAAGTTAAAGGCCAAAGATGTGATCGGTTTTACCGTGACCCAACTGGTTTTTCATATCCCGCTGGTGCTGTTTTTACTCTGGTTCCTCGGCCGAACTTTGACCTATAGTCCACCGGTCTTTTCTTAATTTAAGCCATATAAAAAGGACGAATCATTCGTCCTTTTTATATGGCTTAAATTATTTCAGCTGGCTTTCTTTTCTACAACACCCTCGCTATCCACTGCACGTATAGTACCTGTTTCAGTATTAACCACTTCAAAAGCTACGCGGCGGTTCTGAAACTGTCCGGCAGGTGTCGCATTCGGTTCAACAGGCTGGTCCTCTCCCACGCCTACAGCTTGCAATTGCGCAGGATCAACCCCCTTTTCAATCAGATAACCCACAATTGCTTGCGCGCGTTGCACAGACAGCACTTTATTCTCAGCCTCACTTCCTTGCGCATCGGTATGTCCTTTGACCTTGAGAATAACATGCGGTGCGCGCTGCAATAATGCGGCAGCCTGATCCAGTACCGATTTATTCACTTCCGGTACGGCAGTCGATGCAGTATCAAAATTAATAATCTGCAAATTCAGTGCAGTCGCAACATCTAAGGCCTGAACATGATCAGTTTTGATACTCGCCAATGCTTGTTCTGCATCGCTATTGGCAGCCTGAATCGCCTCACTCCTATTGACCGGCTGTTGAGTCACAACAGTGACATTTTTGGCCAGATTACGAATTTGTGTTGCCAGACGTTCTGCTTCTGCATTACTCGCTGCACGTATAGCAACCTGATTACCAATCCAGTCTAGTGAGACATTTGGCATGCCTTGAATCAGTTTCAAAACGGAAGGAATGCTATCCTGATCAATAAATTCCGAATGATAAACCTCACTGCTGAGCGCGCCACAACCAATATTATAATTAAAGATCTGTTTAATCTCGGTTTGCAAAATTTGCATATATTGGGGATTATTCAGCTGTAACTGACAACTGATAATTTCACCATTAGTGCCGGTACTCAACTGTAAAGAAGCGGGTTGGGCTGCGGCAATTTCACGGGTCGTTTGGGGGTTTGCCGAATCCTCAGCATCATCCTGCATACAGCTACGAACAAAAAACAGGATTAAAGCTGCCAGAATCAGAAAAATAATAAACGGCCATAAAAAACCGGTTTTTTTCTGCTGCTGTACCACAACAGCATGTTCTGGTTCTAGTTCAGGCGCCTGATTCAAATGCTGCCCCGCCAATGGAGAAACACCTAATGCCGCTAAAATCGATCCGGCCCAAACAGGTAATACACGCTGGATCGATTCGGCGTGGGTTTCCAACAAATGACTAATCGCTTCTGGACTTGAAGCACCGGCTTCGGTCTGTAAAAAATTGAGGGTCGGTACAATGGCCCGATTCAGGGTCTGCTCTATTTGATCTTGTGGCGCGCTCTGATCAAGTTGATCCAGAAACTGCTGCTTTAATGCCGGATTTGCATTGAATAATTCATGAATCTTTGGATTGAGTTGCTGACCAAGAATCTCGATCCAGGCGGGACGAGCACGTAATATACTTAAAAATACGGGATAGAACTGCGCCAAAGCTTGATCTTTGGCAAATAAATGCTCTGTTTCACCTTGAAGCACAATGGCCGTAACATCACTTTTTAAGCGTTCCATAAAGTCTATATTCATAATCGTCACCATTCTTTTGATTTTTCTAATGTTTAATATTTAAGCAGTGTAACGAGCCCTATTTTTTGAAAATGTAAATAATTGTATGAATATCATAAAGTTTCACTATTTTTGTTAGTGTGGCACTTTGCCAATACAATTTAAAAAATAAAAAAAAGCCAGCCGAAGCTGACTTTTATAAAGTTTGTCTTACTTAAGCAACATAAGTTTGAATCACTTTACCCAGTACTTTTTGATTGATTAACGGTGTATTCTTACCTTGTGACACGATGCTTTCTTTATCCAGGGTCCATTCCAGTTCCGGATCTAGTAGTACCCAACCTGATTCATTTACCCAGCGATCTGCCATTTGTGCAACACGAGCCGGAGCCAAGGTTACTTTTTCTACCCATTCCAAGGGAGTTAACAACCCCTCACGAATCAGTTGCAGACCAAAAGGCACATAAGTATCAAAAGCAGTGAATCCTGGTTGCGTTTCTGCAAACGGCGCCATTTTCGCAGAGCTGCTCAGCGGTTCATGATGGGTGCAGATTGCATCAATCACACCGGATTTTACTCCCTGACGCAGCAATTCTTTATCCTGTTCTGAACGAAGCGGTGGACGCACATGTGCAAGAGAATTAAAACCGTCAATCAAATGATCGGTCAGATGCAGCTGATGCATTGCTACATCACAGGTCACCGGCAAACCTTTTTCCTTGGCAATACGGATCAATTCGACAGATGCACCACAAGACAACAGACCGAAGTGTGCGCGTACATGGGTGGCTTCAATCATGAGCAAGTATTTGGCGATTGCCACGGTTTCAGCCAGTGCCGGAATCATCGGCAAGCCCTGACGTGAAGCAATAAAACCTTCATGTACGCAGCCATCTTTGGCAATTTGTGGTTCTTCTGCATAGAACACCACTGTCAGGTCTAAACCTGCGGCATATTCAAGTGTACGCAAGACTACATCATCATTGGCAAACGGCGCGCTGGCATTGGAAACGGCACTACAACCACCTTTTTTCAGACCAGCCATATTTGCCGGCTGTTGACCATTTAAACCTTGGGTTTGCGCACCAATTACCTGCAAATAGATCCCACCATCCAGCATGGCTTTTTCAACCAGACCGTGAATCAACGCACCATTGTCTTGAACAATCGGTTTTGAATCTGGTGGGGTAAATACATGCAGGATACCGTTAGCTCGTGCTGCCTTACCTTCCGACTTTAAAGTCCCATGTTGCTGCTGGCCTGGCTCACGTAGACGTGCACACAGGTCAACCATGGTAGGCATCAGCCATTTGCCTTGACCATCAAGGGTCTCGGCAACGTCTGAGGATGCCTCTACACGCTTACCATTTTCGAGATAAACCGTTTCGATCGAATCTGTTTTTGCAATTGGGTCGAGAACACGGACATTTTCAATTTTTACAATAGACATGACTTATTCCTTATACCGCAATCGCTTCAATCAAACCCTGTTCCTGTAACTGCCCCTGCATCGCCAGTGCCAGTACTGCCATACGCACCGCAATACCATTGGTCACCTGATGCAGAATCACCGACTGTGAGCCATCTGCAATGCTGGAATCAATTTCCACCCCACGGTTCATTGGTCCCGGATGCATCACGATACAATCCGGCTTGGCCATCGCAAGACGTTCTTTGTTCAGACCATACATTTTGTAAAACTCGGCTTGCGAGGCAAGTGCTGGAGAATCAATCCGCTCGTTTTGAATACGTAGCGTAATAATCACGTCGCAGTCTTTAATGCCCTCTTCCATCTTGTTAAACAGACGAACACCATCGCCATATTCTTCAAAGCCTAATGGCAACAAAGTATTGGGTGCAATCACCCGGATATCTTGACAGCCCAAAGTTTGCAAGGCGGCCACATCTGAGCGTGCCACACGCGAATGCTTGATATCGCCGATAATAGCGATCGACATTTCTTCGAATTTTTTATTGGTTTCACGGCGAATGGTCAGCATGTCCAGCATGGCTTGCGTCGGATGCGCATGACGGCCATCACCGGCGTTAATAATGGCGACGTCTGGGCAGACATCTTTGGCAATAAAATGTGCTGCTCCAGAAGATGAATGACGTACCACGAAAATATCGGCCGCCATGGCTTCCAGATTCCATAAAGTGTCACGCAGGGTTTCACCTTTAGAGGTACTCGAACGGGCAATATCGATATTCAGAACGTTGGCAGAAAGGCGCTTGGCAGCGGCTTCAAAGGTAGTTCGGGTACGGGTAGAGTTCTCGAAAAACAGGTTCATCACCGTTTTGCCTTCCAGCAAATTATTGGTGATGAGCTGATTTTGGTCATTAAAAAAGGACTGCGCAGTGTCCAATATTTTTGTCAGGGTTTCTTTGGAAAGACCTTCGATGGTCAAGAAGTGTTTTAGATTACCTTCTTTATTGAGTTGAATCTGGCTCGGTGTATGCAATGCCGCCAAGTGCATGAGAGATTCCTTATGCGTTAAGTCAACATATTATACAGAGATTGGCCAGTCTGAGTAGTTGGCAATGTGACTACTTGTACAAAAACCACCTCGATAATAAAAATAGAAATTGAAATTCCTATGTATTTTTTCAATAAGATAATTTAACCATTTTTCCATCCTGCTGACTTTTAGTACAAAATTATGGGGCTTCAGTCTGGCACATTCACACCCATCGTTTTATCGCAGCGCACCGATATAATGATGTGCAACCTGTGCACGGTAGATATCGTCCTGATCGGGTTCAACCGAGACCAATACCTCCTGCTGTGGCAGATGTGCAGATTTTTCAAACTGTTGCTGCCGAACCACAGGCAGATCCCAAACCTGTTTTAAACGCTCGATTAAACGCTGCAACTCTGGATCTTGGGTCTGTTCTACCAGTTCAATCACATGCCGTGCATAGTCCAGATTTTCTGCCAGATAAAGCGCATCCACGACCCGGCCTGACACACGTCTCAAACGTGTATAAATTAAAGTGGCCACTGAAAAAGCGTCATGGTTGCGTAACTGATTCTCTAACATTTTAACCCCCATTATAAAATTGAAAAATCAGGCAGCCATCGCTCTCCTCCGACTGACTGCCTGATTTGCTGTGTATAGAGCAAAATGCGTACCAGTTCATCAATTTATCATGTGAATATTATTTTTCACTCGTACACGGCAAGGCCTTTCAGAGAATTTAAAAAGCTTTCAATATAAAAATACGGTAAACTTGGCGCAGTTTTTTATTTATCTTTTTTGGTCTCTCTATTATATGAATACCTCTCCACGTTTAAGCAATTATTGGGTCACCTGTGCCGATGGTCTGGAAACCTTATTAGAAGAAGAACTACAAGGCTTAGGTGTTCAGAATATTGAGCGTTTTCCCGGTCGTTTAATCTTTAAAGGCAGTCTGGAAAATGCTTATCGGATTTGTATGTGGTCACGTCTGGCTTCACGTGTGCTCATGCCGATCCATACCCATGAAATTGAATTTTCTCACGATGCCCGTGATGTGGCAGAAGAGCTATATGAAGGTGCAATCAGCTTTGACTGGTCGCTCATTTTTGCACCACAAAGTACCTTTGCGATTCGCTTGCATGTCGAGCGTGACATCAAGGTCAATACCCAGTTCGCAACTTTGCGTGCCAAAGATGGTGTCGTAGATTCCTTCATGGAAGCTGTGGGTAAACGCCCAAGTATCGATACCAAACAGCCAGAAATTACCATGTATATTCTGGCTGGGAAGAAAGAACATACCTATTGTCTGGACTTGTCCGGCGACTCATTACATAAACGTGGTTATCGCCACTTTATGACCGATGCACCAATCAAGGAAAATCTGGCTGCTGCAATTTTGCAAAAAGGTCAGCTTAAACAGATTAATCCGGACATCATTGTCGATCCAATGTGTGGTTCAGGTACCTTTATCATTGAATCACTGATGATCCTGACCGACCGTGCACCGGGTCTGGTGCGTCGTTTCGGTTTTAATGGCTGGAATGGCCATGACCATGAACTCTGGATGGGCATTAAAGCTGAAGCAGCTGAACGCCACCAAGCGGCAATGGAAAATCCATTACCGCAATTCTATGCCTTCGATGCAGACTGGGAAGCTGTAAAAGCGACACGTCAAAATATCATCGCGGCAGGTTTTGAAGCTGCTCTCGACAATATCATGATCGAAGAGCGTACTTTAAATGACTGGCCGGATTTTCAGGCTGAAGGCAAGAAAGTCTTCTTCGTAACCAACCCGCCTTATGGTGAGCGTCTCGGTGATAAAGCGCAGAATCGTTCTTTATATCTTGGTTTATCGGCTTTACTGCAAAAGAATTTCCCGAATCAAAAAGCGGCGGTGATTGCCTCTCAAGTCGAACAGGCTGACGTGCTGGCCTTTAATGATCCGCAAATCCTGCGTTTGATGAATGGTAAATTGCCGATCTATATCCGCTTTGGTACGGTTAAACCTGCGGCTGTGGTGCGTCCGTTTCTGGAAGGTTGGCAGCCGCAACAATTCGAACCAATCGAAGGTGCGATGGAGTTTGCCAACCGTCTGACCAAAAATATGCAAGCCCTGAAAAAATGGGCAGTCAAAGAAGGCGTACACTGTTTACGTCTGTATGATGCCGATTTACCAGACTTTAATGTCGCGGTGGATCTGTATGGTGAGCGCCTGCATGTGCAAGAATATGCTCCACCTAAAACGATTGACCCTGAAAAAGCCAAGAAACGCTTTAACCTGGCACTGCAAGCCATTCGCGCTGTGACCGGTCTGGGCCGTGATGCGATCTTTATCAAGACCCGCGCACGTCAGGAAGGTAAAAACCAGTACACCAAACAAAGTACCGCATCGAAGCGTTTTATCGTACAGGAAGGTAAGGCCAAGATTCTGGTTAACCTGACCGATTATCTGGATACCGGTCTGTTCCTGGATCATCGTCAAATGCGTTTGCGTATTGCCCGTGAGGCCAAAGGCAAACACTTCCTGAACCTCTACAGCTATACCTCTACGGCGAGCCTACATGCTGCCTTGGGTGGTGCTGCAAGTACCACCAGTGTCGATCTTTCCAATACCTATTTGAACTGGTCGAAGGAAAACTTCGTGCTGAACGGTTTAACCGTAGATCACGCCGATGAACAACATCAGTTCTTTGCATCTGACTGTTTTGAATGGCTCAAAGAAGGTCATGAGCAATATGAGCTGATCTTTATTGATCCACCCACCTTCTCAAACTCGAAAAAATTCTACGGGACGTTTGACGTACAGCGCGACCATCTATCCTTGCTGAAACGCGCCATGAACCGTTTAACCAGCGATGGTACCCTGTACTTCTCGAACAACTATCGTGGTTTCGAGATGGATGAAGAAATTCTGGCGTTCTATGATGTCGAAGAAATTACTCAAGAAACCATTGGGCCTGATTTCAAGCGTAACCAGAAGATTCACCGTGCCTGGAAAATCGGCCATCCTAAAGTGTAATCACTGGTATTAGATTGTGATAAAACAAAAGCCTGTTCAGTTGAACAGGCTTTTTCTTCTTAGATTCGCTGTTAAAAAGCGACTTACAAATTATTGTGCAGTTAAGAACTTCTTTTCACCATACAGATAATGCATGGACAGTTTAAACACATCACCATCTCGCTGAATTTGCTGATTAGCTTGCATCGCACTCAGCATTTGCTCCAGCTCTTGATCGGACATATTTTTACCTGCGGCACGCATATAATGATGAGTGAAGGTTTTTACTACCTGTTTATTGAAGCTGATATCGGTTTGCACTTCTAACAGATTTGGGAACATTTTTGCCAAGCTTTCCAAGGTGGTTTGATGGCCTGGCATTACTTTTCCGACTAAATCTGCCTGAATACTGCCTGTACCTAACTTTAACTGATTCTGCTTCGATTCAAACTTGAAGCCATCATTAATCACCGCCAGCATGGCTTGTATAGCATCTTTTTCAAAATTTCCTGCTTCCAGACAAGAGTTATTTTGCTTTTGCAGAATATCAAATAATATCTGCATTTTCTGACGCTGTAAGTCTTTGAGCTCCCAGTTGAGTTCTAAATCTTGCATCGCAGGGACATTATTTAAGCCCATTTCGGCAATTTTAAATTTTGATTGAACATCTACTGTACGCTCATGCAGTTGGGTATCCATACGCCAGCTCAGGTCTTTCAGTTGTCCTGAGCCTTCTGCTTTAGCATCCTGGCGCTGCATTTTGACAATATTGAACTCGAAATAACCCGGTTCTAAATACTGCGCATTTAAGGTCTGATTGGTTTTAAAATGCACACCCTTGAGTTGTGTATTTCCAGACTGATCACGAATAGACAATTCTGGCACATCAAAACTCATATTTAAAATTTTATGTTGTCCCTGACTCTGTTTTGCCTGAAACTTGATCTGTATAGGCTCAATTCTGGTATATAAACCTGCTTCTTTTTTTTCGATGACAGGGGTTTGTAATTGTGTGGTCGATACACCCAACCAGTTGACTTGCGTCGTCACTTTTAAAGGTTGCTGAAAAAATTCAGCATATTCGCCCTGTCCTTGTGCTAAATCGAGTTGAGAATGAATGGTATAGCCTTTCCAGGTACGCTGAATTTGGTCTTGACCATTAAATACTAATTTTTCTTTGGCATTACACGCGTCTGGCACAATGCTCATGCTCCACTTGGCCGTGCCTTGTAGAGCCCCCATAGCGTAGTCAGTATATTGCACACTAATGTTCGGCGCTGGTTTTAAATTTTGTTGATAATGCGCTTTCAAGCTCTTATCTGCATATAAATTACCCGTGCTCACAGCCCCCGCCAACACCACGACACCAATTCCACCCCATACTATTTTCGACATAGTTTTTGCTCAGAATTTATCTATTTTTATTGAACATAAATTATAGTTAATCTTAAAAAATAAAGATAATTGTTTTGCAAATAAATCACTTAAACATAATATTCATCACAAAATATTAAAAATAGCTGTCACTTTTAAGCAATTTTTTTACTGATATGACCTGAATTGTCAGCCATCAAAAAACCTAGCCGAAGCTAGGTTTTCTGAAAATTAAAAGGACAGGCAATATTAGCTAAGTTTCATTTTCTCGAAGATTAAATCACCCGCTTCGGCCTGGACCAGAATCGTATCACCCGGCTGGAATTCCCCTGCAAGGATTTTTTGAGCCAGACCATTTTCAATACGTTGCTGGATCGCACGTTTTAACGGACGCGCACCATACAGCGGATCGAAACCGGCATCAATTAACTGATCGAAAGCACTATCATCTACCGACAGACGCATATCACGCTCTGCCAGGCGCTGACGCAAGCGATTCAACTGGATATCGGCAATACCGCGAATCTGGTCTTTTTCCAGCGCATGGAAGACCACCAGTTCATCAATACGGTTAATAAACTCCGGACGGAAATGTTCCGAGACCGCATTCATCACTACTGTACGAACTTCATCACGTGTTGCATTAACGCCCAGTTCACGCACATCCTGCGAACCCAGGTTCGACGTCATAACGATCACGCTGTTTTTAAAGTCCACTACCCGGCCTTGCGAGTCAGTTAAACGACCATCATCCAGCACCTGTAGCAAGATGTTAAACACATCCGGATGCGCTTTTTCGACTTCATCGAACAAGATCACGCTATAGGGTTTACGACGTACCGCTTCCGTCAGCACCCCGCCTTCTTCATAACCCACATAGCCCGGAGGCGCACCGACCAAACGACTGACCGAATGTTTTTCCATGAATTCAGACATATCAATACGAATCATGGCATCGTCACTATCAAACAAGAAGTTTGCTAATGCTTTGGTCAATTCTGTTTTACCCACACCCGTTGGACCCAGGAACAGGAATGAGCCACTTGGACGGTTCGGGTCTGACAGACCTGCACGTGAACGGCGTACCGCATTCGATACTGCCACCACGGCTTCTTCTTGCCCCACCACACGGTTATGCAGGAACTCTTCCATATGCAGCAGTTTGTCACGTTCACCTTGCAACATTTTCGCCACAGGAATACCGGTGGCCGCACTGACCACCTCGGCAATTTCATTGTCGGTGACTTTGTCACGCAGCAGTTTCGGTGCTTCACTTTCTTCAGCTGCTTCAATACGCTCCAGCTGTTTTTGTAACTCTGGAATGACGCCATATTGATACCGTGCTGCTTCAGCCAGATCACCTTCACGTTGCGCCTTGTCCAGTGCAATACGGGCCTGATCCAGTTTGACTTGAATGTCTTTATTACCAGCAACCAAGGCTTTGTCGGCACGCCAGATTTCTTCTAGGTCCTGATACTCTTTTTCAACCGTGGCGATCTGGTCAGACAGATATTGAATCTCAGCTTTGGCACCTGAGTCTTCATCTTTTTTCACCGCTTCCAGCTGCATTTTTAACTGAATCAGACGGCGCTCCAGTTTATCCAAAGCTTCTGGTTTGGAATCGAGTTCCATTTTAATGCGTGATGCTGCTTCATCAATCAGGTCGATGGCTTTATCCGGCAACTGGCGATCGGTGATATAACGATGTGACATTTTCGCTGCAGCAATAATCGCAGAGTCCAGAATCTGTACCCCGTGATGCGTTGCATAGCGGTCTTTCAGACCACGCAGAATCGCAATGGTGTCTTCCACACTCGGTTCATCCACCAAGACTTTCTGGAAACGACGCTCGAGCGCTGCATCTTTTTCAATATACTGACGATATTCATCCAGCGTAGTCGCACCGACACAGCGCAGCTCGCCACGTGCCAGCGCCGGTTTCAGCATGTTACCGGCGTCCATCGCACCATCACCCTTACCGGCACCCACCAAGGTATGCAGCTCATCGATGAATAAGATGATTTCGCCTTCGTGTTTGGCAATATCTTTCAGAACGGCTTTTAAGCGTTCTTCAAACTCACCACGGTATTTGGCACCGGCCAGTAAAGATCCCAGGTCCAGCGATAAAACACGTTTACCTTTCAGTCCTTCAGGTACTTCACCATTAATAATCCGCTGTGCCAGACCTTCGACGATTGCCGTTTTACCCACACCCGGCTCACCAATCAGTACCGGGTTATTTTTGGTGCGGCGTGACAGAACCTGAATGGTACGGCGGATTTCATCATCACGGCCAATCACAGGATCAAGCTTGCCTGCCAAAGCACGTTCAGTTAAATCAATGGTGTACTTATTCAGTGAATCACGCTGATCTTCATGATTATTGCTCATGACTTTTTCATCGCCTCGAAATTGATTAATGATCTGGCCTAAGGTTTCTGCCTTTAGGCCAACACTGTTTAATAAGGTTTTTGTGTTACCTGTTTCTGCCAGCGCCAACAGTACCCAATCTGTAGATAGAAACTCATCTCCGGCTTTTTGCGCGAAGCTGTCTGCCAAATGTAATACTTTTGCCGCTTCAGGGCTGAGATTGATATCCGCGGAGGGATTGCTCAGGGTTGCTGCATTACTTAGGGCCGTTTGCAGCTTGGTTTGCAATTCACGCAGATTGGCGCCGGCCTGCTGCAGCAAGCTGACATTGGATGCTTCATCCATCAAGGTGGCCAGAATATGAATCCCATCAATCGAGCTATGGTCTTTAGTCATGGCCAATGATTGTGCATCGGAAAGGGTTTGCTGCAGGCGATTGGTAAATTTCTCAAAACGCATTTTTGTTATTCCTCACAACAAATTTTCTACTTGATGGATATATGGGTGCGATTAATCAGATTTCAAATTATTTTTGTATATTTTTCAAAAACTTATTATCAAAAAATATACAGATTTCAATTATAATATTGGTGTAGTCAAATCATATTTCAAGTAAGCGAAAGAGAATTTTTAATGAGACCCCAAGACTAGCGCTAACTCATCATCTTGATTAAGCTATTTAGTTGTATCGGGATAATTTAAAACAAAATTGGCTTACATATGCTGTCCTAACCCTTCTACCAAATGAAGAACTTCAGAGAGTTTCTGTTCAGTTTGAATCAATACTCGAGGTGATTAATGGCCTTATCACTGATAAAGAAAAATTAGTTCAGCAACTTCCGTATGGCTTTCGCTCATACTTTTGTTTGGGACAAAGTAGTTTCATGATTCATTTTTATAAGAGCATCTTTTATGGATGATGTTTTAATTATGCGGATTTGACGATCCTTTCCCATACTCTTTTTCATTAAAATAAGCGTGTAATCAACAATAAAAAAACACCCTCAATCAAGGGTGCGTCTAAATAACGATAAAAATTATGGAGCCGGATTTGGCTGCTGACAGTGAATCGCTTCAATACCTTTCAGTACGTCTTCAGATAAATCGATTTCAAAGGCCTGAATATTTTCTTTTAACTGATCCAGATTGGTGGCCCCAATAATAGTACTGGTTACAAAGAACTGCTGTTTGATAAAGGCCAAAGCCAATTGCGTCAAAGTCAGACCATGCTGCTCGGCCAGTTGTGCATATTGTTCGGTCGCCCATTCACTTTCCGGATTGCTATAGCGGCTAAAGCGCGAATATAAAGTAACCCGAGCATTGGCAGGACGCGCACCATGACGGAATTTACCGGTCAGATAACCGAATGCCAAAGGTGAATAAGCCAACAGGCCTACACCTTCGTATTTGGCAATTTCTGACATGCCCATTTCATAAGTACGATTCAATAAGCTATAGGGATTTTGCACACTGACAAACTTAGATAAACCAAGTTTTTCAGCCAGATGTAAAAATTTCATGGTGCCCCATGGGGTTTCATTGGACAGGCCGATATAACGAATGCGGCCTTTTTGAATCTCTTGATGTAAAGCGGTTAAGGTTTCTTCCAGACCTGTTACTGCACGATCTTCTGCCGCTTCTACATTACCATAGCCCAGCTTGCCAAAGAAATTGGTTGGACGTTGCGGCCAGTGCAGCTGATATAAATCGATATAATCGGTTTGCAGACGTGCCAAGGACTGGTCAATCGCTGATGCAATTTCATCTGCAACGAAACGGGTTCTGCCATCCCGGATATGACTGCCGCCTTGTGAAGGACCGGCAATTTTTGAGGCCAGAAAAAGTTGGTCACGGCCACCGCGAGAGGCAATCCAGTTACCAATCATACGCTCGGTTGCACCTTGCGTTTCAGGTTTTGGTGGTACCGGGTACATTTCAGCAGTATCCCAGAAATACAGTCCCTGATCCAAAGCATAATCCAGTTGCTGAAAAGCCTCTTCCTGTGTGTTTTGCTCACCAAATGTCATGGTGCCCAAACAAATTTCCGGCAAAAGAATGCCTGTATCTGCCAATGGTCTGAACTGCATAAAAAAATATCCTTAAAATTTATCGGTCGTTTATTGCGATCACATGCGCTATAGCCTATCGGAATGATAAGGGGACTTAAATTATCTTTTCTAAAAAGCTTGTGCCAAATTGTTATGTTCGAATGAATTTGTGCTTTTAAAGTAGGGATAAAAAAAGCAAATCAGAAGATTTGCTTTTTTTTATTTTTGACTTATTCGTCTTCGAGCTCACCGGCACTGACCGTTTCTGGCTCCTCCAGAGAAACATCGAAAATCAGAATGGCTTTACCATCAGTTTCAATCATACCCTGTTCTTCAAGTGTCTTCAGTACACGGCCGACCATTTCGCGGGAACAACCGACAATACGGCCAATTTCCTGACGGGTAATACGAATCTGACGGCCATTTGGTAAAATCATCGCCTCAGGCTGAGAAGACAAGTCGATCAGGCAACGTGCAATACGGCCTGAAACATCAATGAATGCCAGATCAGTCACTTTACGTGTGGTATTTTTCAGACGGCGTACCAGCTGAGCAAATACCGCATAGCTCAGATCAGGATATTGCTTGCTGATTTCATGAAAATTTTCATAGGTGATTTCAGCAATTTCACACACATCACGTGTACGAACTTCTGCAGTACGTTGTGGATTTACCTCAAATAAACCCATTTCCCCAAAAAAGTCACCTGGATTTAAATATGCCACGACAATCTCACGATCATCATCTTCACGAAGAATGATGGATACAGACCCCTTCAAAATCAAATACAAAGATTTAGATTCTGATCCTGCATCAATGATCGTAGTACGTTTTGGATAACGATTAATATATGCACGTTTTAACAGTGCTTTCACGGATTCTGGTAATTGCCCCGGAGAAAGCGCATCTGTGCTCAATTGTGAAAAGTTTGAAGTCATGCTTACGGTTCCGAATATGGATAATGTATAGATCGCACAAGACCTAATGTGAACTTGTCACACAGTGGGATTGAAATTCCGTATCAACCCAATTTATGTTAGTGTACAGTTACTTGACAAATTTATAGCTTTTTTTAGGTAGTTGCAATGCAAACAAGCGTTCATTGGTTAGAGAATGTTGCTTTTGAAGCAAAAACTCAAAGTGGTCACACCATCATTATGGATGGTTCAGCGGAATATGGCGGTGAAAACCGTGGTCCCCGTCCAATGGAACTGCTTTTAACCGGTCTGGGTGGCTGTGCATCTTTTGATATTGTGACCATTTTAAAGAAAGCCCGTCAGGATATTAGCGATGTACGTTGTGAGTTAAAGGCTGAACGTGCGGATACAATTCCGGCAGTTTTCACGAAAATTCACTTACATTTTGTCGTGACAGGCAAAGCCATTAAAGAAAAACAGGTGGCAAAAGCCGTAGAACTTTCTGCAGAAAAGTATTGCTCTGCCAGCAAAATGCTTTCGGATGGCGGCGTTGAAATTACCCATGATTATGAAATTATCGAAGCAGAATAAACTTGCAATCTTCTAAAAATAGCAGCCTGAATGGCTGCTTTTTTATCCCAACAAATTGCCGGGAAAAATTTCTGAAGACTCTATCTGATTAAGTCCCTTGAACCAGGTAATGGGTGCCATCTTCAAAGATCAGAATATTGTCTGGAAATCTTAAAGCGCCAAGTCGATGTCTGAACGCGACGCCCTGCTGACGATCGAGATAGCGTTTGCCCACTGAATAGTCTACACAAAATACGTTTTGCTGTTGTCCATACCATTGCAGCGCATCGATCGATTTAAATAGGCCGGCCTTTTCTTCAGTAGTGTTAAAGTTTCGCCAATAATGCCCGGTAATCACTGGAATTTGATCGGTATAGCTGTCCCACCATGGCAAACGATCGATCATGCGCCATCGGCCACCGGCGTAAATGGGTTGCACCGCGATCTGTTCTGCACCTGAAGTGATGACCCGAATTGGATTGTGCATCTGCTCACGCAGCTCTTTTTCTGCGAGGTGTTGCAATAAAGGTAAAGTTGCAGCTGGGTCTTTGAACTGGTGTTGGTATTGTTGCTGTTCATTCTGTATTAATTCATTAATACCTAAGGCTTGCAAATCCAGCGCTGTATGCTCAACGAATTTAGCATAGGCTTCTCTGAGCGAATTGAAATGAGAATCACGTAATCGATCAATGGATTGCTGATGCCAGCAGGCATGTACCACACGCAGCTGCTCAGACTCGAGCGCCACCGGCAAGCGATTTAAAAAATCCAGAATCCACTTACGGTCTGTGGCTGAAGCCTGTATGGAATCAAAAGGTTTCAGGTCATCCGGATGCGGTGAACCAAAAAACCAGCCATTGCCTTCCCGAAAAGTATCGGTCAACAGGTTCAATTCATGATTGCCAATGACACATTGTGCATAACCTTCATCTACTAGCTGTTTGACCCGCTTGATCACCGCGACACTATCCTGCCCCCGATCACACAGATCACCAACAAAAATCAGTTTACGCTGTTCAGGATGACGACCGTGCCGATCATAACCCAATACATGAATCAGTTGTTCCAGTGCTGCAATCTCGCCATGAATATCCCCAACGATATCCACGGGGCCAGTGAAAGCCTGTTGTATAAATGAATATTTCACTTATGCATCCTGAGTTAAAATGAAGCCAGATGAACATCCTTGGAGTATGCTTTAAATTTGTTTAGATCGGAATACAGAACACTAGATACTTTAAATAGTTCAGTTAAAATATGTCAGGTTTAAATAAAGATTTTTTATAAAATATATTTTATCTTGATTTTAAAATGACCTAAAAAATACCAGCCATAATCCTTATATACTTTAAGAGTTTAGTCCTGCTATTTTTGTATTTTCTGAGTGCGGGCTGGACTTTATGAAACAATTAAATTTATTACATTAAAATTAAGTCATAAAAAAAGCCCATTCTTTGAATGGACTTTTTTGAATTTTGGTAGGTATATCCACTACCGAAAAACACATTAAGATAATGATTTTAAATAAATTATTTATTAAAAAAAGATCAGTGATACACACTGTGATACAAGAAAATATTTGCTTTTATTGTATCTTTTTGTTTCACTTATTAGTAAGCCAATACCCTTTCATTAAACGGATCAATTTTAATATGAAAATTGTGACAAAGAACTCACTAAACACATTATACTTGTGTGTTTGTGCAGCAATGTTATCTGCTTGTGGAGAATCGTCCTCTAACAAC